>DASWQX010000803.1:0-10601 GCA_036403495.1 Thermoanaerobaculia bacterium | reverse complement strand
CGGGACCGCGGTCGCCTCGGCGAACCGGGAGCGGGTGTGGGAGAACTTCTCTCTTCCGGAGGACGGCGCGGCGGTCTCGTCCGCCTCCTTCCGCACCGTCGGCCGCGCCTCCTGGTACGGCCCCCAGTTCGACGGCAATCCCACGGCGAACGGCGAGACCTTCGACATGAACGCGCTCACCGCCGCCCATCGCACCCTCCCCCTGGGCAGCCGCGCCCTGGTGCGCGACCTCGACAACGGCCGCGAGGTGGTGGTGAAGATCAACGACCGCGGCCCCTACATCCAGGGGCGCGACATCGACCTCTCCTACGGCGCCGCCCGCGAGCTCCATATGGTTCCGGACGGCCTGGCGCGGGTCGAGATCACGCCGCTGTAAGATTTACCCCAGCTCCGCCAGGAACTCCTTGATCCCCTCGTCCAGCCGCAACCGGTCGCGGTGGCGTTCGAGGGCGATCTGGACCAGCCGGTCCACCAGCTTGGGAAGCGGCAGGCCGGTCAGGCTCCAGAGCAGCGGATACATCGAGATGCTGGTGAATCCGGGCAGCGTATTGAGCTCGTTGACGAAGAGTCCGTCCTCCCCTTCCAATAGGAAATCGACCCGGGCGAGGCCGGCGCCGCCGATCGCCGCGAAGGCCTCGACGGCGATGGCGCGCAGGCGGTCCGCGACCTTCCCCGGAAGCTCGGCCGGCGCGATCAGGCCCGCGGTGTCCTGCAGGTACTTGTCCGCGTAGTCGTAGAACTCGTTGCCGGGGACGATCTCGCCGACTACCGACGCCTGGATCTCGCGGTAGCCGAGGACGGCGCACTCGAGCTCGCGCCCCTGGATGCCGCGCTCGACCAGGGCCACGTCGTCGAAACGGAGCGCGAAGCGGATCGCCGCCTCCAGGTCCGCGAGGTCCGCGACCTTGCGCACGCCGACGCTGGAGCCGCCGTTGCTCGGCTTGACGAAGAGAGGGCGCGGCAGCCGCTCGCAGCGGGCGAGGAACGCCGTTGGATCGGCCTCGAAGTCGCGGCGCGAGGCCACCTCGAAGTCCACCACCGGCACCCCGGCCGCGGCGAGCTGGCGCTTGGCGAGCACCTTGTCCATGGCGAGGGCGCTGGCGGTGACGCCGCACCCCACGTAGGCGAGGTCGAGCATCTCGCAGAGCCCCTGGAACGTGCCGTCCTCCCCCCAGGTGCCATGGACGATCGGGAAGACCACCTCGACCCCCGACGCCAGCAGATGCCGCGCCGTGGGCGCCACCGGCACCTCCAGCGGCGGGATCTCCTTCACCGCCCCGTCGATCACCGCCGCCGACGCCTCGGCGTCGACCCAGCAGCCGTCCGCGGCGATGCCGAGCGGCGTGACCGAGTGCCCGGCCTGTCGCAAACCCTCGACCACCGTGCGCGCCGAGCGGATCGAGACCTGGTGCTCGGTGCTCCTGCCTCCGAAGACGACTCCGACGTGGGCCATGGACGATCCCCTGAAGAGCCTGGCGCTCCGCGTGCCAAGGCGTGTGGAGTGTATACAAAGATCGCGCCTCCGTCGAAAGGGTATGCTTCGCCGAAGCTTCGCATGGGACAGGGTTGTCCAGGAGCCGCGAGGTCCGGACTTGGGGGCGCACTTATCGAGGAGACTGATGCCAGATGCCTGAGATCGCAAGATTTTTTGGAGTCATCATTCGCATGTATGCAGAGGCCGGCGCGCGTGCCCTCTAAAATTGAGCCCTTGAGGTAAGGAGAGTGTCATGGAGCACCCGATTTATCGCGTCATCTCAGTGGAGCCCCTCGGAGACTACCGACTACGGGTCGGCTTCAATGACCGCAGCACGAGAGAGATCGATCTCGGGTCAGTTCTAGAGGGTCAGATCTACGGACCTCTCCGCAATCCCGCGATATTCGCCGCGGTCGCCATCGACCCCGAGGTACACACTCTCGTCTGGCCCAACGGGGCGGATTTCGATCCGGCGGTTTTGCACGACTGGCCCTCACACGAACCAGCAATACGGGATCTCGCCAAGAGATGGGCCCACCAGACGTCACCCTGACCGATCACCACTCAACTTTCTTCAGCGCCCGACGCGCGGCCTGTTGATTGAACTCGTCGACTTCGGAACCCACGTCATCGATCACGGTATTCATAGCGTCCGTCAGAGGATCGGGCACTTGGAGATCGGCAGCAAGACGCTCAGCGCTCTCGAAGGCAGCGTCAGGAATTGAGGCCGACGTCTTCATTCTCCGAGTATGACTTTGCGAGTTTGGATCGTCAAGCAAGGCCGGAGCACACATTCGGACCGATCCGGCACCTTGCTTAGTAGGCGCGAACGCGCCGCACCTCGAAAGGAGACACCATGATCAATCCCCGAAGCTTCCGAGCCCCGATCCTGGGACTCCTCTGCGCCCTGACCCTCACCGTCCTGGCCCCGTCCAGCGCCACGGCGGCCAATGGAGCCCTGCGGTGCGAGGATGCGTCGTTCGCGGTGAATCTTTCCGCGGGCGACGCCACGGTCTACCACGTATACGGCCAGCTCTGCGCGCGTGGCGGCCTGGCGCACAAGACGATCCAGGTCGCACTGCACGGCGCGACGTACGGTCACCTCTATTGGGATTTCCCGTATCAGCCCGAAGTCTATTCCTATGTGCGCTGGGCCGCGGCGGCAGGATATGCGGTGCTGAATATCGATCGGATCGGGATCGGCCGGAGCGATCATCCACCGGCGGACGCGGTGACGGTCGAATCGAACGCCTATGTGGTTCACCAGATCGTGCAGGCACTGCGCGGCGGCGAGCTGGTGCTGCCGACGTTCGGCACCGTGCGCGCCGAACGGGTGGCGCTCGTCGGACATTCGCTCGGCTCGCTGATTTCGGTCCAGGAGGCCGGTACGTATGGCGACGTCGACGGCGTGGTGCTGACCGGGATGTCGCATACCATCGTGGCGGCGGCCCTCGGAGAGGTCCAGTTCTATCCGGCAAACCTCGATCCCCATTTCGCGGGATTGAACATTCCGGACGGTTACCTCACGGTCGTTCCCGGCACTCGTAAGGTTTTCTACCACGCGCCGTTCTACGACTCCCGCGTGCTCGCGGTCGACGAGCGGACCAAGGAGACGGCCACGGTGGCGGAGCTCAACACGGGGCTGCTCGCGTTGCCCCTTTCGAGCGATATTCACGTGCCGGTGCTGGTGATGGTCGGCAACTTCGACGCGGCCTTCTGCACGGGACCCAACTGCGCGGCATCCGGCAGCCTGAAGAGCGAGCCGGGCTTCTATCCGGCCGATGCCTGTGCGGAGGCGGTGGTCGTACCCGGGTCGGGGCACGTTCTGAATCTACACTACACCGCCCCGCTCACGTACACTACGATCCTGCGGTGGATGGACCGGCGGGTGGGAAACGATACGCGGCGAGCGGCGGGTGGATGCGCGCGGTAGAAGAGAAAACGGCCGCCTTTCCTGGACGGCCGCGTGGATAGCTTCCCCGGTGCCCATCTTGCTTGGATGGCCGCGTGGGTAGCTTCCCCGGTGCCCATCTTGCTTGGATGGCCGCGTGGATAGCTTCCCCGATGCCCATCTTTCTTGGATGGCCGCGCGGATAGCTTCCCCGATGCCCATCTTGCTTGGATGGCCGCGCGGATAGCTTCCCGAGCGCCCGGGATTCTTGGATGGACGCTCGGGAAGGGAAAAAAGGCTCCGGGAAGGCTCAAAGCGGTTCCGGACGTCAGGAATCCGTCCCGGATCGAATCCTGAGGCCCGGGACGTCGAAAAAACCGGCCCGGACGCTATCCCAGCAGCACCCGTCGCGCCGATTTCACCTCGTCCAGCTTTTCCAGCCGCTCCAGCAGCTCCGGCGTGGGTTCCTCGTCGACGCGGAGGACGGCGAGGGATTCCTTGCCGCGGCGGGCGAGGTGGATGTCGGCGATGTTGATGTTGGACTCGGCGAGCAGGGTGCCGATCTTTCCCACCACGCCCGGCTTGTCGTGGTTCTCCAGCACCAGCAGGTTGCCGGCCGGCCGGAATTCCAGGGGGTAGTTCTCGAAGCGCACCACCCGCGGATCGCTGTCGCCGAACAGCGTGCCCCCCAACTCGATGCTGCGGCCGCCGCCGGAGAGGGTGACGTCGACGAGCTGCGGATATTCGCTGCGCACGCTGTGGGTGGAGCGCACCACCGCGATCCCCCGCGCTTCGGCGAGCTTCTCGGCGTTGACGTAGTTGACGCTCTCGCCGAGGAAGGGGGTGAGCACTCCCTTGAGCACGGCGACCGTCACCGGCACCCGCAGCGCGTCGTCCACCCCCCAGATGTCGACCTGCACGTTCTGCGGCGGGACGCCGAGGAGCGAGCCGGCCATGCGGCCGAGCGTCTCGCCGAGAGCCATGAACGGCTCCGCCCGGCCGCCGGTGGGGCGGAACGGGAGGTTGACGGCGGCGACGGCGAGCGAGCCCGAGAGAGCGGCGAGCACCATCTCCGCGGTCTGGATCGAGATCCGCTCCTGCGCCTCGCGGGTCTGGGCGCCGAGGTGGGGGGTGACCACCACCCGCTTGTGGCGCACCAGCTTGAGGTCCTTCGGCGGCTCCTCGGCGAAGACGTCGAGCGCCGCGCCGCCGATGTGGCCGGACTCCAGCGCCTCGTAGAGCGCCTCCTCGTCGATCACCCCGCCGCGGCCGCAGTTGACGATCAGCGCCCCCTTCTTCATCCGCGCCAGCCGCTCGCGGTTGAGCAGGTTCTTCGTATCCTTGGTGAGCGGGGTGTGGAAGGTGATCACGTCCGACCGCGAGAGCAGGTCGTCGATCGACAGCAGCTCGACGTCGAGCTTGCGGGCGGCGGCGGCGTCGAGGAGGGGGTCGTAGGCGACGATCTTCATCTCGAAGGCGCGAGCGCGGTCGGCCACCCGCTGGCCGATGCGGCCGAAGCCGATCACTCCCAGGGTCTTCCCCTGGAGCTCGACGCCGGTGATCTTGCGGTCCCAGCCGCCGGCCTTGGTGGAGGCGTCCGCCTCGGGCACCTTGCGGGCGAGCGAGAGAAGGAGCGCGAAGGTGTGCTCGGTGGCGGACATCAGGTTGGCCGTGGGGGCGTTGACCACCAGGATGCCGAGCTCGGTGGCGGCGGCCACGTCCACGTTGTCGACGCCGATGCCGGCGCGCCCCACCACCTTGAGCTTCTTGCCGGCGCGCAGGAGCTCGGCGGTGGCCTGGGTGGAGCTGCGCACCACGAGGGCGTCGAAGTCGGCGAGGATCTCGGGGAGGCGCGGGCGCTCGTCCGCCTTGAGCTGATAGACCTCCGCCCCGGCCTCGGCGAAGAGCGCGAGGCCGGAGGGGTCGAGGGTGTCTGCGATCAGGATCTTTGCCATCGTCCGGCCTTACCGGGCCGCCGGAGCGGCGACCGTCTCCAGGACCTGATCGATGACGGCCAGCAGGGCGTCGAGGTCGCTGTCGCGCACCTCGCCCATGTGGCCGATGCGGAAGGTGGACGGCTTCCAGTCGCCGTAGCCGCCGCCGATGGTGTAGCCGCGCTGGCCGCACCCCTTGACGATCGCCTGCGGATCGACGCCCGCCGGCGGATTGAAGCAGCTCACGGTGATCGACCGGGCCCCTTCGGCCGAGGCGTACGCGCAGCCGCGGGTGGCCGCCCACTTGGCCGTGGTCTCCTGCAGCCGCTGGTGGCGGGCCCAGCGCGCCTCCATCCCCTCGGCGAGCATGCGGTCGAGCTGGACGTCGAGCGCCCAGAGCAGCGGGATGGCAGGGGTGGTGATGAAGCCCCCCTCCTTGTGCTTGTCGACGTAGCGCAGGAGGTCGGTGTAGAAGCCGCGGTGCGGCACCTGCTTCGCGCGCTCGGCGGCGCGGTCGGAGAGGGTGAAGACGGTGAGCCCCGGCGGCACGGCGATCGCCTTCTGGGTGCCGGCGAGGCAGATGTCGAGCCCCCAGTCGTCGGTCTCGACCGGCGCGCCGGCGAGCGACGATACGGCGTCGACGATGATCAGGGCGTCCCCCTCCTCGCGCACCACCTTGGCGAGGTCGGCGATCGGGTTCATCACGCCGGTCGAGGTCTCGTTGTGGACCACCGTGATGGCCTCGTACTTCTTGCGGCGCAGGGCGGCGCGCAGCGCCTCCGGATCGATCGCCTGGCCCCAGGGGGCGGAGAGCTTGTCGGCGGTCTTGCCGCACGACTTGGCGATCGACTGCCAGCGCTCGGAGAAGGCGCCGTTGGTCAGGCAGAGCACGTCCTGCTTGACGCACGAGATGACGGCGCTCTCCATCACCAGCGTCGAGCTGCCGGTGGCGACCATCACGTCGCCCTTGGTACGGAGGAGCTTCGGCAGCTTGGCGGACAGCTTGATGTAGAAATCCTTGAAGCCGGCGGACCGGTGGCCCACCATGGGCTGGGTCATCGCCTGGCGGGCATCCTCCGGGACGTACGTCGGGCCGGGAAGGAAGAACTTGATGGGCTCAGTCATAAGACACCTCTCCTGTCGGGGGGGACCTGGAGGGGTCCCTGAAAGATGCCGCATTGTGGCAAATGCGGGTAGGGGTGGCAAGGCCCACCCGGGCGTAAACGCCCGGGCTACGAGGAAAAAGAAAAGCCGGCTGAAGCCGACTCAAAGAGCCGCCGGAGGGATTGAGCCTCCTTCAGGAGGCTTTTCGTTTCCGTTGTAGCCCGGGTGTTTACGCCCGGGCGGGGGCGCCGTCATCACGATCGTTGGCCTCAACTCCCCAAGGCCGCGGCTTGCGTAGCGCCAGCGCCAGCTCCTCGGTCTCGTACCGCCGCGACGCCGCCCCTCTCGGCCTCACGATCCAGCCGCCGTTCTCGCTCCGCAGGGAGGGCGCGTCGACCTCGCCATGGACGAGGACCAGGGCGCAGCCGCGGAAGTGCTCGCGCAGGAGATCCTGGAGGACCGGCGCGCCGCGCATCGGCTTGACGGCGACCGACCGTCCGTCCCCCACCTCAACGGCACGGAGCACGCCGAGACCGGCGGCCAGCTCCAGGGCAGGCGGGACAGGATGGGCCTTGCCGCCCAGCTCCAGCCAGCCGATCCGCAGGCCCAGCGTCCGGGCGGCCTCGATCAGCGGAGCGAACGACGCGGGGAATTCGTCCACGCGGAGGAGGTGGGGGGCTTTCAAAGCGTCCTCCCAGTTCGCTCGGTACGGCTCCGAAGGAGCCCAGGCATGTAGCCTGGGGCGTGAGCCCCAGGAAAGGAGCCCAGTCCAAATCCTGAGCCCCAAGGGGGCGACGGCAGTCTGCCGCGCGATGAGCTGCCGTCGCCCCTTCGGGGCTCTCGGATCTCTTGAAATCCCACGACCTGGGGCTTACGCCCCAGGCTATATGCCGCTGCCCCTTCGGGGCAGAAATCTGGGAGGCGATCCCTTGATCGAGACGGGAGACGATGCTTCAAACCTTGTCCTCCGGGTAGAGCAGGATCTCGCGGCGCTCGTCGCGGAACGCCCGCTCGTCCTGAATCCAGCCGGCGATCCAGGCCTCCAGCCCTTCCCCGCTCTCGATCGCCTGGCGGCACTCGGGGCCGCCGGTGAGGAGGTCGATCGCCGGGCGGTCAGAGACGAACTCGTAGGCGGCCTCGCGCCAGGCGAAGCGGTCCGGCCAGAGGCGGTGGACGGCGGCGAGCAGCTCGACGCCGGTGCGGTAGGACTGGAAGGCGCCGGGGTCGGTGAGCAGCAGCTCGACGCCGCCGCAGACCTCCCCGCGGTGCTTCTGGAACTGCGGCCGGAAGTAGGTGGGGACGAAGGTCACTCCCGGCAATCCGCGGCCGTTGAGCTCGTCGGCCAGCCGCTTGGGCTCGATGAACGGCGCGCCGGTGAGCTGGAACGGGCGGGTGGTGCCCCGCCCCTCGGAGAGCTCGGTCGCCTCGACCAGACAGCCGCCGGGATAGACGACCGCCGTGGTGGGCGTCGGCATGTTGGGCGACGGCGCGATCCAGGGGAGGCCGGTCTCCTCCCAGGTCATGCCGCGGGTCCACCCCTCCATGTACCAGACCGTGAAGAACGCCTTGGTGGCGTTCCAGGCGCGGCGCCGCGCCTCCAGGCGGAAGAGCTCACCGAGGGTGAGGCCGTGGCGGACGGGGAGGCGGAAGGCGCCCACGAACGACTCGTAGCCGGCGCCCAGGAGGTTCCCCTCGACGACCTCGCCCCCCAGCGGGTTGGGGCGGTCGAGCACCCAGACCTCGCAGCCGGCGGACATCGCGGCCTCGGCGGCCCAGATCGCGGTGGCGGCGTAGGTGTAGTAGCGCGAGCCGATGTCCTGGAGGTCGATCAGCAGCAGGTCGAGCCCGGCGAAGGCGTCCGGCGACGGCCGCAGGGTGTGCTCGGCGTCGCCGTAGAGCGAGAGGATGGGCGCGCCGGTCCAGGGATCGCGGCTGCCCTCGGCGGGGATCATGTCCTGCTCGATGCCGTAGTAGCCGTGCTCGGGGCCGAAGAGGGCGCGCGGCAGTCCGGCCGCCCCGGCGGCCAGCGCCAAGTGGATCGGCCACCCCGCGCGGCTGATCGAGGCGCCGTGGGCCAGGATGCCGTAGCGCCGGCCGGCGAGGCGCGAGGGATCGGCGAGGAGACGGTCGAGGCCGGTGAGGACGCTCATCCCTGCCCTTCCCGTCTGAAGGTCCCGGTCCGGCCACCGCTCTTGGTCTCCAGCCGCAGGTCGGTGATCACGACCCCCTTCTCCACCGCCTTCACCATGTCGTAGAGGGCGAGGGCGGCCGTCGAGCAGGCGAGGAGGGCCTCCATCTCGGCGCCGGTGCGGGCGTTGACCACGACGTGGCTGCGGATCGCGACCCCCTCGGGGATCGGCCGGATATCGATCTCGACCTGGTCGAGCGGGATCTGGTGCGCCAGCGGGATCAGCTCGGCGGTGCGCTTGGCACCCTGGATGCCGGCGAGGCGAGCGACGGCGAAGGCGTCCCCCTTGGGAAGGTTGGCCAGGCGGATCAGGGTCTGCGCGGAGAGCAGCACGCGGCAGGAGGCCTCGGCCACCCGGCGGGTGACGGCCTTCTCCGACACGTCCACCATGTGGGCGCTCCCCTGCGAGTCGAGATGGCTGAAGGAACCTTGCGAGCTCATGAACGTGGGCGTCTCCGTGGAGTGCGTGAACCCTGATGCAATCCGGGCCTCGGGCGCCCGTATGCTAGCATTTCGCCGCTTTGCCCCCCCTGAAACTGGCCATCGTCGTGCCCACCCTGAACGAGGAGGGCGCGCTGCGCCACCTGCTGCCGGCGGCCCTCGCCATGGCCGACGAGGTGATCGTCTCGGACGGCGGCAGCGCGGACGGCACGCTGGCGGTGGCCCGCGAGCTCGGCGCCCGCGTCGTCTTGGGGCCGCCCGGGCGCGGTGGCCAGCTCAACCGGGGGGCCGCGGCGGCCGGCGGCGACATCCTGCTCTTCCTGCACGCCGACACGACGCTGCCGGAGAACGGGGCGGAACGGGTCCTCGAGGCGGTGGCGCGCGGCGCCTGCGGCGGCGCCTTCCTCCTCCGCTTCGACGCCGACCGCCCGATGCAGCGCCTGGGCTCGCGGCTGATCAACTGGCGCACCCGCCGGCTGCGCGTGCCGCTCGGCGACCAGGCGCAGTTCGCCACCCGCCAGACCTTCGATCAGCTCGGCGGCTTCCGCGACTGGCCGATCCTGGAGGATCTCGACTTCGTCCTGCGGCTGCGCCGCCTCCCCGGCTTCACGCTGATCGCGGAGCCGGTCACCACGGGCGCCCGCCGCTTCGTCGAGCAGGGCGCCGTGCGCACGGTGGCGACGAACTGGCTGATCTGGATCCTCTTCCTCTGCGGCGTCTCGCCGCACCGGCTGGCGCGGCTCTACCGGCAGATCCGGTAGGCCCCAGAAACATCAAAGCCCCGGCGCGGGCGCACGCGCGGGGCTTCCGAGGGGGTCGACGGCAGGCGCGAGATTGTCGGGGGGCTCAGGACTTGCGGCCGCGCTTCTTGGTGTTGACGGCTTCCTTGAGGTCCTTGCCGGCCTTGAAGCGGACGGTCTTGCTGGCCTTGATGGTGATCGACTCACCGGTGGCGGGGTTGCGACCCTTGCGGGCGCCGCGCTCGGCGACGGCGAAGCTGCCGAGGCCGGGGATCTTGACCGCCTCGCCCGCCTTCAGCGAATCCGACACCGCTCCGACGACCGCTTCGAAAGCCGCAGCGGCCTGCCGCCGGGTCATCCCCTCGACGGAGTCCACAATACTATTCACGAGATCAGCCTTACCAGCCATCGCTCTCCTCCTCTAAGTCGTTTTTTTGAACGAAAGTGACTGACGGAAACGATAAGGCAACCGGGGTGGGCTGTCAATACGGGTGGAGGTGCGCAGAAGCGCCTAAATCCGGGCTTTCGCGAGCACCTGGACGGTGAAGCCGTCGTGGTCCCCGCCGGTCAGGATGCGCCACGTCCCGGGAGCCGTAACGCCTGCGGACACAGGGCTTTCGAGCATTCCATCAAGTGATAGCGGAGAGAGCTCCGGATGAGTTGCTAAAAAGCGTGCCACGACGTCCTCGTTCTCCTCGCGCTCCAGCGAGCAGGTGATGGCCACCAGCCGGCCGCCGGGGGCCACCAGGGGTGTGGCACTCTCCAGGAGGCGTAACGCCTGGCGCGACAGGCGGCCGATCTCCCCCTCGCTGATCCGCCACTTGATCTC
>DASWQX010000802.1:0-8902 GCA_036403495.1 Thermoanaerobaculia bacterium | reverse complement strand
CGGAGGTTGTAGGGGCGACCCGCGGTCGCCCACCTACTTCTTCCCCTTCACCTCGATCTCCACCCCGATCGCCGCGGGCGGCAGGACGCCGCTCAGGAAGAGGAGCTTGCCGGTCTCGGGGATCGCGATCGGCAGCGGCTTGACGCCCCCCACCAGCCCCTGACGGAGGGTCTTGACCTCGGCGGTGTAGCGCTCCTTCGCCTTCGCCTCGTTGCGCTTCTCCTCCTCGGGTCTGGGCCTGGCCCTGTCGTCGAGGAGGGGGGACTCGGCGGTGACAGTGATGACGTCTTCCACGGCGGCGCTCATCTTGATCTCGATCGAGGTGTTCCGGCGGTCGTTGAGCTGCACGTTGGGATAGTCGATGGTGGAGAACCCCTCGAGCTCGGCCTTCACTTTGGAGCTCCCAGGGAATAGCTGGAGGAACCGGAACTGCCCCTGGGCGTTCGTCGTCGCCACCAGCGTGCCGTGGTCGGTGGAGAGAGTGATCGTCACGCCCGGCAGCGCCTCCCCCTTGTCGTCGTAGACCGTGCCGTAGAGGTTCGCGTTGCCCCCCGGGCCGTTCGTTGTCGCGCCGGGGGCGGCCATGTCGGTGATGACCATTGAGTCGACGATCCAGACCGCATGATCGCCTCCCGCGTCAGTCCCCACGAAGCGGGGCTGCTCCACCACCGGCCGCAGGTCGCCGGAGCGGAAGCGGTACCTTGCACCGTCGGGCAGCAGCAGCCGCCAGCGGTGCTCCAGCACGGGAATCGCGACGCGGGGCAGGGAGAGCGCGAGGTCGGAGCGCCCCTTGGGGATCGCCGCCGACAGTACGGAGACGACCTCGACCACCGCGTCCTTCCCGGTATCGAAGCCGAGCGGCACCGAGATCGTCCCGCCGCCGCGTTCCAGCGGGCGGACCGCCACGTCGTCCACCCGCGCCGACCAGAGAGTGGAGCCGGCGCCGAGCGTGAGGTCGAGGGCGGTGCCGATGGCGGCCGGCCGCAGGGTGATCCGGTCGCGGTGCAGCAGGGTGCCGTCGAGGGTGATCAGGGTCGTCGTCTCCCGCAGGCTCGCCACCGCCGGCAGAGCGGAGGCGGCCGGCAGCGGGACGACGGACATCCGCAGGCTCGCGGCCGAGCTCCCCTCCAGCCGCCAAGCCGCCGCGAGGTCGACACCGCCGAGCGCCTCCCGCAGGGTCGGCGGCAGATCGTCGAGATCGATCCGCGACCAGGACGCCGCCGGGAGCGGGCTCACGTTCGCCGCCACCGAGGAGGAGAGGGCGACGTAGCGCGCCCGCACCGCCCCCGGCAGCCCCTGGGGAACTACCGGATTGAGTGCGAGCTCGACGCTGCCTGTCGTGGATACCGTGGGAGTCGAGGTCAGCACCAGGTAGCCGGCGCCGCGGAGCTGCTGGCGCCGCTGCACGGTCAAGCGCCTGGACTCGATCGCCGGCACCACCTCGCCTTCGTCCGTCCCCACCGTCTCGACCGTCAGTCCGGGGGGGAGGTCGACGGTGAAGCTGCCGAGGCCGCCGCGCGAGACCTGGTAGATCACCACGTCGTGGCGCCGGGGGCCGTCCGGCCGGATCTGCATCAGGGTCAGCACGAGGCTCTGGGCGATCAGCTTCTCGGCGTCGCCGCCGTCCACCTTGCGCCGCACTTCCAGGGTCTGCGCCTGCCCCCGCCGGGAGGTCAGCCACACGGTGCGCCGCGCGCCGTCCACCCGGTCCTCCACCACCACCGTTCCCGGCGCGCTCCAGGCGAGATCGGCCGGCAGCTCGACCTCGGTGAGTGACACCGGCGCCGCGGCCGGAGCCAGCGCCAAGCGGCTGATCCCGCCGCCCGACATCGGCACCGGCCCCGAGATCTCGACCGCGTAGCGCCCCGGAGCGGGAGCGACCAGCAGCCACTCCCCCGCCGTCGCGCCGGCGCTCAGGGCGGCGCCGGACGCATTGCCGCCATTGCCGCTATTGCCGCTATTGCCGCTCGTGGATCGGACCTCCGCCTTCCGCGGCACGCCGGTCACCGGCAGCACGATCGGCCCCTTGGGCTCCCCCTGGACGAGGACCTCGTAGTCGGCCGTGACCTCGGCCATGTCCTGGTCTCCCAGCGAGACCCGCACGCGCTGGGAGGTGACCTCGGCGACCGGCGTCTCGCGGGCGGTGGCCCGCCGCTGGCGCTCCTTCTCGGCCGCCTCCCCCTTCTCGATCAGCGCGAGGTAGTCGCGGACGGGGAGCACGACCTCCTCGGGGCGCGGCACCTCGGCGGCCGCGCCACGCGGCATCGCCAGGGCGAACAACAGCAGGAGGAATCGAGCTTTCAGAACCATCCGCGCTTCTCCTTGTTCCCCTTCACCTCGATCTGGACGCCGATCGTCTCGGGAGGAAGGACGCCCGAGAGGAGGAGGAGCTTGCCGCTCTCCGGGATCGCGATCGGCAGCGGCTTGACGCCGCCGACCAGCCCCTGCTTGAGCTCCTCGAAGGCGTCGAAGTCGTAGTAGGTCGGGGGCGGCGCGGCGGGCTTGGGGACGGCCTCCGCGGCGGGCGGGGCATATCCGGACTGCTGGCCCCCCTCGTTGCCGCCTACGTTGATGCGGTCGGTGAGCACTCCGGGCGTGCTCTGCAGGACCGCAGTGGGATCCCGGGCGACGGGGATCTTGTCGAGCTCGGACTGGGACACGGTCGCTCCCGTCGAGATCCTGCGGGAGTCCTTCTCCACCCGCGGCGAGCCGCCCCGGAAGGTGACGTTCGCCACCGCCGGCTTCAGATCGCCGGCGCGGTAGCGGTACTGGGCACCGTTCGGCAGCAGCAGGCGCCAGCGGTGCTCCTGCACGGGCACGGCGACGCGGGGGAGGTCGAGCGCCAGCTCGGAGCGGCCGGCGGGGATCGCCTTCAACTGCACGGAAACCACCTCGACGACCGCGTTCTTGCCGCCGTCAAAGCCGAGCGGCACGGAGATCTTGCCGCCGCCGCGCTCCAGGGGGCGCACCGCCACGTCGTCCACCCGGGCCGACCAGAGCGCGGCCCCGGCCGGCAGGGTCAGGTCGAGGGAGGCGCCGATGGCCCCCGGCCGCAGTGTGAGGCGGTCGCGGTGCAGGAGGGTGCCGTCGAGGGTGATCAGCGTCGTCGTCTCCCGCAGGCTCACCAGGGCCGGCAGGGC
Source organism: Thermoanaerobaculia bacterium (assembly GCA_036403495.1). Taxonomy (GTDB): domain Bacteria; phylum Acidobacteriota; class Thermoanaerobaculia; order Multivoradales; family UBA5704; genus DATARR01. The sequence goes on along the minus strand of DASWQX010000802.1, from coordinate 5,762 downwards.
CGTCGCCGCCGGCAGCGAGGTGACGGCCATCCGCAGACCGGCCGGCAGCGGCGTTCCCGGCGAGCCCGACAGGCGCCAGGCCGCCGCCAGATCGACGCCGCCGAGCGCCTCGCGCAGGTTCGGCGGCAGGTCGTCGAGGTCGACCCGCGACCACGCGGTATCGGGGAGCGGACGGGCGTCCGCCGCCACCGACGACGCCAGCGCCACGTAGCGCGCCCGCACCGCCTGCGGGTCCCCCTCAGGGATCACCGGATCGAGCGCCAGATCGGCGCCGGCGGCGGGAGTCGAAGTCAGCACCAGATAGCCGACGCCCCGGAGCTGCTGGCGTCTCTGGACCGTCAACCGGCGGGACTCGACCACCGGCACCACCTCGCCCTCGTCGGTGCCCACGGTCTCCACCGTGAGACCCGGCGGCAGGTCGACCGTGAAGCTGCCGAGGCCGCCGCGCGAGACCTCGTAGATCACTACGTCGTGCCGCCGCGGGCCGTCCGGGCGGAGCTGGATCAGGGTCAGCACCGTGCTCTGGGCGAGCAGCTTCTCGGCGTCGCCGCCGTCCACCTTACGCCGCACCTCCACCGTCTGCGCCTCCCCCCGCCGCGAGGTCAGCCGCACGGTGCGCCGCGCGCCGTCCACGCGGTCCTCCACCACCACCGTGCCCGGAGCGCTCCATGCGAGGTCGGCCGGCAGCTCGACCTCGGTCAGCGCCACCGGCGCCGCGGCCGGGGCCAGGGCGAGACGGCTGATGCCGCCGGCCGTCAGCGGCACCGGCCCCGCGATCCGTACCGCGTAGCGCCCCGGCGCGGGAGCGACCAGCAGCCACTCCCCGGCCTTCGCACCGGCGCTCAAGGCGGCGCCGGCCGGGCTGACCGTGGCCTCGCGGGGCATGCCGGTCACCGGCAGCGTCACCGGGCCCTTCGAGATCCCTGAGACCAGGACCTCGTAGTCGGCCGTGACCTCGGCCACGTCCTTCTCCCCCAGCACGACCCGCACGCGCTGGGAGGTCACCTCGGCGACGGGAGACTCGCGGGAGGCCTCCCGCTGCTGCCGCGCCTTCTCCGCCGCGTCCCCCTTCTCGACCAGGTCGAGATAGTCCTTGAGGACCAGCGTGATCTCCGACCGCGGCGGCTCCGCGGCCCGGGCGACGCCCACGGACAGGACGAGGAGGAACATTGGGGCGACCCGTCTCAGAACCATTCGCGCTTCTCCTTTTCCTTCGACACGCGCACTGCGAGCGGCGGCGGGGCGGCCGAGAGAGCGCTCCAGGAGGCCTGGAGACTGGCGAAACCGGGGGGCACGTTGAACAGCGCCGGAGCGCTCTCCTGGATGGCGGAAGACTGTAGGGAGTTGATCTGCAGGCTGGCCTGGGCTCCGAGCCCGGTGACGACCCTGCGCGCCGCCATGCCCGGCGGCGCCCCGATCTGGCCCGCCCGCGCCTTCTCCGCCAGCTCGTAGCCGCGGCCGCCTGGCAGGATCAGCCGGACCTCGACCTTCGCCACCGGCGCGGAGAGCGACGGCAGCGGCACCGAGAGCGCGCCGTCCCCCTTCGGCAGGTCCAGCGGGAGAACCCCCTCCAGGTGTACGACCTGGGCGGCCTCCTGGGTCAGCAGCGGGATCGCCAGCGAGCCCGGCGCGCCAGCCTTGCCGGGAACCACGGTGACGCCGTCGCGGTGCCCTACCGCCAGCTCGAAGCCGGCCGGCAGGGTGAGAGTGAGCTGCTGCGCGCCGCGGTTCCGGATCTCGGCCCAGAGCTGGTAAGAGGCCTTGCCGGCCTCGCCGATCGCCACGTCCACCAGCAGGCGGTCGACCTGGGCGGCGAGCACCTCGGTGCGTTCCGCCCGGGCGGCCTCCCAGCTCGGCGGCCGGGCCGCGTCCGATACCGCGAAGAGGCGGCCGTCCGCCGTCTTGATGGCTTCCGGCAGGTGGGCCGTCTCGCGCTCCTCGGGGCTCCGCGCCGCGCCGGGGTCGGCCAGCGAGAGGATGCCGTCCCCCTTGAGTGCCGCCTTGGCGAGCAGGATGGTGCGGGCGCTCCCCTCGGGGATCAGCAGCGGAGTCGCGAAGCGGTCCTTGGGCTCGCCGGTGAGCGATAGCTGTACCGCCAGCGAGTCCTCGACCGGCGCCAGAGGGGTGACGATCAGCGTGCCCGCCTCGACCTTCCAGCCGGCCACCGGACCGCTGACATCTGCCACCTCGAGGCCGGCCGGCACCGGCACCCGCAGCGTTTCGAGACGCCCCTGGGCGACCCGGACCTCGATCCAGCCGAGCACCTGGAAGCGCGTGCGATAGAGGGTGGAAGCGGTGGCCGAGGTGGCCTCGAAGCGGAGCGGGAGCTGGGCGCGCCGGGGAACGGTGGCTCTCCCCGAGAGGGTCCAGCGGATTTCCGTCCCGGGGAGGGCGACGAACGTCCAGCCGGTGCCGGGAGGGCCGGCGAGGACCAGGCCGGAGCCCTCGGGATCGAGCTCCTCGACCGCCGCGGCGGCCTCGATATGGCCGCGCACCACGGCGGCGGCCGGGAAGCGGAGGGCGAAGCGCCAGGTCGGCCGCGTCGCCTTGTCGTCGCGGGAGACCGGCACGGCCGATTCCAGGCGCACCTCGCGGCGGCCGGGACCCCGCACGTGCATCTCGAGCCCCTTCTCCGACACCTCCACCCGCCCTTCGCCGCCCTTGAAGTCGGCGGCGATGAACGAGCCCGCCTCGCCCAGCGGCACCGTCTGCCACTTGTCGTCGTAGAGGGTCAGCCGCAGGGTCTGGACCACGCGGGCGCTCTCCGGCCCCACCTTCACCGCGTACTCCGCGAGCTCCAGCGCGTAGGGAGCCGGCGGCGAGGGGGGCGTCTCCGCCCCCGGATTGGCTCGGGCGCGCAGGGCCTCGTACTTGTCCAGCGGCAGAGTGACTTGCTGCGCTCCGGCCGCGCCGGCCACGCCGACAATAGTGGCCATGGCGGCCAGCAGCGCGCACCCCAAGCCGACGATCGATCTTTTCCAATACCGCCTCATCGCGTTCCTCCCCTGTGAATGCTCCTCCACAGGTTAGACCCTGAGAGGCTCTTCCTGGAAACCGCGCCATTCGTCACCGGAGGAAAGCGGTCCGTCCCGAGGTTTGACAGCCCGGGGAGCCGGCTCTACGATGGCTCCCATGTCCTCCCGGGCTCTTGCGAGAACCTTCATCCCTCCTCCCGACGACCTTCCGGCACAGGGCGAGTGGACCTATGAGGAGTACTGCCGCCTGCCGGCAGACGGCTGGCGCTACGAGGTGCTGAGGGGGGATCTCCACATGACGCCCGCACCGAACTGGGGACACCAGCAGGTCGTCCTGAATTTCGGTTTTCTTCTCAAGCTCTTCCTGCAGGGAGCGCCGCTCGGCAAGGTCGCCATCGCTCCGCTCGACGTCCTTCTTCCCAACGGTCTGGCGCGGCCGGTCCAGCCGGACGCGATCTTCATCTCCCAGGAACGGACCGCGATCATCCGAGAAAATTTCGTGGAGGGCGCCCCGGACCTCGTGCTGGAGGTCCTCTCGCCGTCCAACTGGTTCGGCGACCGCCGGGAGAAGTTCGAGATCTATGCCCAGGCCGGAGTGCTGGAGTACTGGATCGCCGATCCGAAGGCCCGCACGATCGAGATCTTCGGCCTCCGCGAGGGCGTCTACGAGCTGATCGGGAAATTTGGCGCCGGCGAACGCGCCCGCTCCGAGGTCCTTCCCACCTTCGCCCCGGCGATCGACGAGATCTTCGCTTAGCCCTTCTTCCTCCGCTCCAGCACCTTCCGGATATACGCCGCCGCGTCCGGCGTCTTGCAGTCGGTGTCGCCGTGGTCGACCTCGACCTTGCCGATCCGGGCGGCGGTGGCGAGGGCCTTCTGGGTGAGGGCGGGGTGGTAGCCGCCGATGGCGATCACGGCGCTGTTCATCTCGTGGCGGACGCGGTTCGGGCTGCCGTGGAGGCCGCGCTCGACTGCGGCGAGGTAGCCTTCGAGCTCGGCGTCGGGCAGGGCGCCCTCCTCCCGCGCGAGATGCGCCATCACCTTCCAGCCGGCGGCGGCGATCCACTCCTGGTCCGAGGCCATCCACCGCGCCATCACCTCGCGCGCCTGCGGCGACCTCGCGGCGACTTCGGCCAGAGCGTCGATCTCGACATAGTTGCGCAGCCCGGCCGCCCAGGCGTCGAGCGTCTTCAGGTCGAGGCGCGCCGGGTCCGCGACCTTCGCCGCCAGGATGCGCGCGTCGTGGTTGCCGGAATCCCAGAGCCCCGCCGCCAGCTCCTGGTCGGTCTTGATCTTCTTCTGGAGGTCCTTCAGATGGGCGGTGCTGACGCCGTAGACGTCCTCGCCCGCGCCGTGCCGTCGGTACGTCTTGCGGAACTGCTCGTTGCCGAGCGCCTTCAGGGTGTCGAGCGTCTCCTGGAGCTTCATGGCGGCCTCCGTGGTCTACCGCTTCATCAGTTTGAACGCGATGTTCCGCCCCTGCTTCTGGACGTACGCCAGACGGATCCAGAGCAGCGCTAGCGGCTCCAGCAGACGCGCCTGCTCGAGGTTGCCGGCGTCGACCGGATCGAAGCCGAGGTCGGAGGCGAGTTTGGCCGCGGCGGCCTTGGCGCCGGCGTCGTCGCCGCAGTAGAACATGCTGGCGGCGGTGCCGTTGAAGTCCGGGTCCGCCATGTTGTTGGCGCCGGTGGTGTTGAAGATCTTGACCACCTTCGCCCCGGGCGCCCAGGAGGCGACCATCTCGCCGGCGGAGGTCTCGAAGCCGTGGGTCAGCCCGGAAAGGTTCGGCGCCAGGGGGTTGGTGGTGTCGAAGACGATCTTGCCCGCGAGGTCGCCGGCGCTCTTCACGGCGTCCTGGGTGGCCTCCCACGGGGTCGAAAACACCACCACCTCGCCGAAAGCCGCGGCCTCGGCCACGGAAGCGGCCTTCGCCGTGGTGTCCTTCAGCAGCTCGGCCGTCTTCGGGTCCGCGACGTTCCGCACCCCGAAGGTCACCTCATGGCCGGCCCGCGCCCAGCCACGGCCCAGCGTCCCGCCGACGTTTCCCGCCCCGATGATTCCGATCCGCATAGCGCCTCCTTCCCCGTGTACGTTCACCCAGGAGTTATAGCCCAAAGCTTACTTCTTCCCCTTCTTCTCCTCGTCATACCGCACCAGCGGCACCTTCCACATCTGCGGCGCCTCGTCGGCGGCCCAGGTCCAGAGCTCCTGGTCGAAGCGGTCGACGGGCACGCCGAGGGCGCCGAGGATGGCCTCGTCGGTGGTCTTGCCGGCGCGGTAGGCGTCGAGCAGGCGGTGGATGCCGGCCTGGCCGTAGCGGTGCTCAACGTAGTGGAGGGTCCAGGCGGACTCGTCGTAGCCAAGGGCGACCATGGCGCCCGAGAGGCTGTCGATCGCGGGCTCGAGCAGCGGAAAGCCCAGCAGGTTCTCCTTGTCGAGGTAGCCGGGGATCGGGTTGACGTCGTTCTCGTTCATCTCGACGTGCTGCGCCAGCCCCTCCTGGAGCCAGTGCGGCGCCTGGTTGGCCGTCGCCTCGGTGATCATCGCATGCGCCAACTCGTGCGTCAGCAGCGAGACGACGAAGGGGGTGAACTTTTGGACGTCGCCGAGCGGCACGCGGATCTTGCCGTCGTAGAGACCGAGCACGTCCATGCTGGGGGAGTAGCCGGTCTTGAAATCGTCGTAAGGGAGGAGGCGGACCTCGACGACCCGCGGCGAGGCGACAGGGATCCAGGCCTGCAGGCGGGCGCGCTCGGCTTCCAGGATGCGGGCCGCCTCGCGCCCGAA
>DASWQX010000801.1:0-2487 GCA_036403495.1 Thermoanaerobaculia bacterium | reverse complement strand
ACGCCGGTGCGCTACATGCCCACCCGGCAGTACGACCTCCAGCACCTGCGCCTCGACCTCACCTTCGACTGGGACGCGCGGAGCGTCGGCGGCACCGCCACCAACACGCTGGTCCCCCTGCTGCCGGGCGTCGACGCGCTGGTCTTCAACGCCGCCGGGCTCGACGTCCGCCAGGTGCGCGTCAACGGCGCCGAGCGGCCGTTCACGGCCGACCCCGAGGCCCAGAGGCTGAGCGTGCGGCTCGACCGCGCCTATGGCCCGCAGGACACTCTGGAGGTGGCGATCGACTACTCCGCCCACCCGCGGGCGGGCCTCTACTTCGTCGGCCCCGACGCCGGCTACCCGAAAAAGGCCCGGCAGATCTACTCGCAGGGCGAATCCGACCTCAACCGCTTCTGGTTCCCGAGCTGGGACTATCCCAACGACCGCACGACCACCGAGATGATCGCCACCGTGAAGAGCCCGCTGGCGGTGGTCGGCAACGGCAAGCTCCTGGAGGTCACCGACAAGCCCGGCGGCTGGCGGACCTACCATTGGAAGATGGAGGTGCCGCACGCCACCTACCTGGTCTCGGTGGCGATCGGCGAGTTCACCCGGGTGACCGACCAGTGGCGGGGCATCCCGGTCGAGTACGACGTCCCCCCCGGCGTCGACGAGGCCACCGCCCGGCGCTCGTTCGGCGACACGCCGAAGATCCTCGAGTTCTACTCCCAGGCGACCGGCCGTCCCTACCCCTACGCCAAGTACGCTCAGGCCGCCGTGGTCGACTACATGTGGGGCGGGATGGAGAACATTTCGGCCACCACCCAGACCGCGACCACCCTGCACGACGCGCGCGCCGACGTCGACTCGCCGAGCGAGGGGCTGGTCGCCCACGAGACGGCCCACCAGTGGTTCGGCGACCTCCTCACCTGCGAGGACTGGTCGAACGCCTGGCTCAACGAGGGGTTCGCCGACTACTTCACGGCCCTCTACGTGCGCTCCGCCCACGGCGACGACGCCTTCGCCGAGGAGGTCGACGGCCTGCGGCGGGCCTACCTCCGCGAGGCCGACCGGGACTACCGGCGGCCGCTCGTCGAGAAGCGCTACGCCGACCCGATCGACATGTTCGACCGCCACACCTACGCCAAGGGCGCTCTGGTGCTCCACATGATCCACCACCTGCTCGGCGAGGAGGGGTGGACGAAGGGGATCCACGCCTACGTCGAGCGCTTCGCCGCCCAGCCGGTGATCACGGCCGACCTCCAGGACACGCTGGAGAAGACGACCGGGGTGGCGCTCGGCCCCATCTTCGACGGCTACGTCTACGGCGCCGGCCACCCCGAGCTGAAGGTGAAGTGGGACTACCGGCCGGAGACGCACCAGGTCCACCTCGAGGTCCGGCAGGCGCAGAAGCTCGACGCCCAGGAGGGCCTCTTCGCCTTTCCCCTCGACGTCGCCCTGGTGGGCGAGCGCGAGACGGTGACACGGCGCGTGCCGGTGGCGGCGCGCGATTTCCAGGACCTCTACATCGAGAGCGCGGAGCGCCCGCGGACGGTGGTGCTCGATCCGGAGGGGTGGATCCTGAAGACGGTCGACTTCACCAAGCCCGCCGCCGAGTGGGCGGTCCAGCTCACCGCCTCGCAGCCGCTGGCGGCGAAGCTGGAGGCGATCCGCGCCCTCGGCGACCTCGGCGGCGATGAGGCGGTGGCGGCGCTCGGCCGCGCCCTGCGCGATGAGCCCTTCTACGCCGCCCGCCGCGAGGCCGCCCGGGCGCTGGGGGCCGTCAAGAAGGATGCCGCGCTGGAGGCCCTGCGCGCCGGGATCGCCGACAAGGACAGCCGCGTGCGCTCGGCCGTGATCGACGCGCTCGGCTCGTTTCCCGACCATGCGGATCTGATCCCGATCCTCAAGAAAGCCCTTGAGACGGACGACAGCTACGCCGTGCGCGCGGCGGCGGCGAGCTCGCTCGGCGAGTTCGAGAAACAGCGCAAGGAGGTCGCTCCGCTGCTCGTCGCCGCCCTCTCCCAGGAGAGCCACCGCGAAACGGTCCGCGGCACGGCGATCAAGGCACTGGCGCAGCTCGATCCCGCCGGCGCCTGGGACCACGCCGTGCGGCTGGCCAAGTACGGCGCCCCGATCCAGAGCCGCTCCGACGCGCTCGACGCCCTGGTCACCATCGGCAAGCACGACCGCCACCGCCACGACGAGGCGCGCAAGCTCCTCGAAGGGTACCTCGACGATCCCTACTACTCCCTGCGCGAGAGCGCCTACCGGCATCTCGGCGACCTCGGCGACCCCGCCGCCATCCCCGCCATCGAGCACCGCGCCCGCCTGGAAGCCGACGGCCGCCAGCGGCGCAACGCCGAGAAGGCGGTCGAAAAGATCCACGCCGCCGAGGCCAAGGGGCGCGAGGATCAGTCGCTGCGCGACCGCATCGAGCAGCTCGAACGGGAGACGGAGGTGCTCAAGGAGAAGCTCCAGCAGGGGGAGAAGAAGGGGGGGAAT
>DASWQX010000800.1:0-6706 GCA_036403495.1 Thermoanaerobaculia bacterium | reverse complement strand
GAGCCCCGCCGTCGCGGCCGAGAAGAAGGAGAAGAAGGAGGAGCGGGCGGACGAGTGGGTGGGCAAGCCGGCGCCCCCCTGCGCGATGGTGATCTTCGGCGCGACGGGGGACCTGACCAAGCGCAAGCTGATTCCGGCGCTCTACAACCTGATCGTCCACGGCCTGCTGCCGGAGGCCTTCGCGGTCGTCGGCGTCGGCCGTTCCGAGCTGTCGGACGACGAGTTCCGCAAGCGGATGGAGAAGGATCTGAAGGAGTTCGCCACCTCCGAGATCGATCCCAAAAAGCTGAAGTGGCTCTCCAGCCGGATGCGCTACGTCGTCGTCGACCCCGAAAAACCCAAGACGTTCAAGGACCTCGCCGACGCCCTGGCGGCGGTCGACGAGGAGCGGGGCACCGCGGGCAACTACCTCTTCTACCTCGCGGTGCCGCCGAGCATCTTCGAGGAATACGTCGACCGCCTCGGCGAGACGGGGCTGATGAAGGAGACGGACGAGAGCTGGCGGCGGGTGATCATCGAGAAGCCGTTCGGCCACGATCTCGACTCGGCGCGGGCGCTCAACCGCAAGCTGCGCGAGATCCTGGAGGAGCGGCAGATCTTCCGCATCGATCACTACCTCGGCAAGGAGACGGTGCAGAACATCATGGCGTTCCGCTTCGCCAACGGTATCTTCGAGCCGATCTGGAACCGCCGCTACATCGATCACGTACAGATCACCGTGGCCGAGACCGTCGGCGTCGAGGAGCGCGCCGCCTACTACGAGGAGGCCGGCGCGCTGCGCGACATGGTGCAGAACCACATGTTCCAGCTCCTCGCGCTGATCGCGATGGAGCCGCCGGTCTCGTTCGCGGCCGACACCGTGCGCGACGAGCGGGTCAAGGTGCTGTACGCGATCCGGTCGCTGTCGCCCGAGGACGTGCTGCACTCCGCGGTGCGCGGCCAATATGGCGAAGGAAAGACTGGGGAGGGCGTGAGCGACGGCAAGACCGTGCCCGCGTACCGCGCCGAAAAAGGAGTCGCGCCGGCGTCGAACGTCGAGACCTTCGCCGCGCTCGAGCTGTTCGTCGACAACTGGCGCTGGGCCGACGTGCCGTTCTATCTGCGCACGGGAAAGCGGCTGCCGACGCGAGCCTCCGAGATCGCGATCCAGTTCAAGCCGGCGCCGCTGATGCTCTTTCGCGAGACCTCGGTCGAGCGCCTGAATCCGAACCTGCTGGTGATCAAGATCCAACCGGAGGAAGGGATCACGCTCCGTTTCGAGGGCAAGGTGCCGGGCCCCGCGATGCGTCTCGGCACGGTGCGGATGGCCTTCGAATATGAGGACTACTTCGGCCGCCAGGCGCAGACCGGCTACGAGACGCTGCTCTACGACTGCATGCTCGGCGACTCGACGCTTTTCCATCGCAGCGACATGGTGGAGGCGGGGTGGTGCGTGGTGACGCCGATCCTCGACGTGTGGAAGGCGCTCACCCCGCGCAATTTTCCCAACTACGCCGCCGGCTCCTGGGGACCGAAGGAGGCCGACGAGCTGATCGAGAAGGGTGGGCGCACATGGCGGAAATGAATGAGACGTCGGGCAAGGCAGCGAATGAGGTGCGGGTGTTCGACGACGTCGCGAGCCTCGTCCGCGCGACGGCCGAGGAGATCGTAGCGATCGCGCGTGAAGCGGTCGACGCGCGCGGCCGCTTCGCGTGGGCGCTCGCCGGCGGCTCGACGCCGCGCGACGTCTACCGTCTTCTCGCGAGCGAACCCTACCGCGAGCGCATGCCGTGGAACGCGATCCATTGTTTCTGGGGCGACGAGCGCCACGTGCCGCCGGACCATCCGGACAGCAACTTCCGCATGGCGCGCGAAGCCCTGCTCGACGCCGTGCCGCTGCCGGCGGGCAACATCCATCGCGTGCCGGCGGAGGAGCCCGACGCACAGCGCGCCGCAGCGGAGTACGAGTCGGCGCTGCGCGAATTTTTCCAGGGGGAAGCGTGGCCCGTGTTCGATCTCATCCAGCTCGGCCTCGGCAAGGAAGGCCATACGGCGTCACTGTTTCCGGGGGGCACGGCGCTTCACGAGCGCGAGCGCTGGGTGGTCGCGCCGTGGGTCGAGGCGCAGAGCACCTTCCGCGTCACGTTCACTCCGCCGGTGTTGAATCACGCGCGGCGCGCGATGTTCCTGGTCGCCGGCGAGGAGAAGGCGGCGGCGCTGCACGCGGTGCTCGAAGGCGCGCGCGATCCGGATCTCTACCCGGCGCAGATCGTGGAAGGGAATCGATTGTGGATGGTGGATCGAGCGGCGGCGCGCCTGCTGCGCGTCTCCTGAACGCCGCTTAGGATCGAATCGGTGAAAGCCGGCACGACGTTGACGCCACGGGGCGGAGGCGGTTACGCCGTGCTAGGCGACGCTGGAGCAGAAGACCGACAACACGTAAGCCCCCGAAAGAACCAGAACGTCGCCTCCTGAACCTCTCGCTTCGAGCCTGCCGGAATCGTCCTTCGCTCAGGAAGACTTTTTAGGGGCCGTCTTCTTGGCGGCGGTTTTCTTGGCCACCGTCTTTTTGGCGACGGTCTTCTTGGCCGCCGGCTTCGCCGCGGTCACCTTCTTGGCGGCCGTGGCTTTCTTCGCTGGAGCCTTCTTGGCGGTGGCGGTCTTGGTGGCCTTCTTGGCGGCGCCCGAAGATTTCGCGGCGGTCTTCTTCGCAGCAGGCTTCTTGGCTGCCGGCTTCGCGGCGGCCTTCTTGGCCGGGGCTGCGGCCTTCGTCGCGGTCTTCTTGGCGGCGGTCTTCTTCGCCGGTTTGCTTGCACTCGTAGCCATAATCCCGTCTCCTTTTCGGTGTCGCCCGCATGTGGGGCTGTGGGTGATAGCTTTTAGGTTACGCCCACAAGATATGGGCGTCAAGGTATTTTACGCCGCAAGAGCTAGTGCCGCGTGCAGGGCGTGGTGCGGAAACGCCCGCGCCGCCGGCTCGCGGGCTCAGTCGTCTCGGTCGGGAAAGAAGAGCGCTGTGCGCAAACGCCCGTGGAATGGGCGTTTGCGTGCAGGCGGCCGGAAGGGGTGCTAGTAGGCGTTGAGCCGCAGCGCGTAGCGCAGCGTCATCCAGAGGATTTTGAAATCGAGCCCCAGCGACCAGTTCTGGATGTAGTAGAGGTCGTACTGGATACGCTTTTTGATCGACGTGTTGCCGCGCCAGCCGTGGACCTGGGCCCAACCGGTGATGCCGGACTTCACGCGATGGCGCAGCATATAGCGCGGGATCTTGTGCTTGAACTCACGCACGAACGTCGGCCGCTCGGGGCGCGGGCCGATGATCGACATGTCGCCGGCCAGCACGTTCCACACCTGCGGCAACTCGTCGAACGACCAGGCGCGCAGGAACTGTCCGACGCGCGTGCGGCGCGGATCGTCCTTGATCGCCCACACCGGGCCGCTGGTGGCTTCGGCGTCGACGCGCATGGAACGGAACTTGAGGATCATGAACGAGCGGCCGTCGAGGCCCATGCGCTCCTGGCGGTAGAAGATCGGGCCGTGATCCTCGATCCAGATGGCGAGCGCGAGGAAGGGGACGACGGGGATCAGAACGATCAGCGCGGCGAGCGCGATGGCGAGGTCCATGCCGCGCTTCATCATCGTGCCCCAGCCCTGCAGCGGCATCTGCGAGAGATTGATCACCGGCGTGCCGTCGACGTCCTCGAGCGCGGCCTTGATGGTGGCGTACTGGAGGATGTCGGGCACCAGCTTGATCTCGACGCACTCGCGGGCCATCAGGTCGAGGAGCTGGAGGATCTTCTTGTGCGCCTCGAGCGGCAGCGTGATGAAGACCTGATCGATCCGCCGCGCCGCCAGCACCTCTTCGGCCTGGCGCGTGGTGCCGAGCACGGGGACGCCGCAAATCATCGAGCCGGTCTTGCCCGGATCGTCGTCGAGGAAGCCGACGACCTCGAAACCCATCTCGCGGTGGGCGAGGATCTTGGCGGTGATCTCGCGCCCCAGCAGGCCGGCGCCGACGACGAGGATGCGCTGGAGGTTGTGGCCGGAGCTGCGCACCCGCCGCAGCACCGAGCGCGTCACCATCCGCGTGACCGCGACGAACACGAAGTCCATCGCCGCGAACAGGCCGAGGAAGGCGCGGCTGTAGGTGAAGTATTCGCGGCTGCCGGGCCACGCCGGCGGCCGGTACCAGGCGATCACCACCGACAGCAGCACGGTGGCGAGGAACACGGCGAGGAGGATGGTGAGCACCTCGTCGACGCGGCTGCGCCCCCGCCGGCTCTGGTAGAGGCCGTGGAAATAGAACACCACCGGCCAGAGCAGGAGCACGAAGGGAACGAGCCGCAGATAGGGCCCGAACTCCGGCACGTTCTTGGTGACCGGGATGACCGCAAACTCGAAGCGGAGCAGCCAGGCGGCAAGGAATGCCGCCAGTGTCGCCGCGAGATCGGTGAAGAAGTAGAGTCCAGCCGTCTTCCGGTGGCGTTCTTGAATCAAGGGAGAGAGCCCCTCACCTCGGAAACCGTCGAAATATAAGAGATCGGATGCGTTCGGTGAACCGCGCGCCTGAAAACGACTCCGCTCGATCGCGCAGGTCCAAGCCATTGAATCCGATCCGGCGGGCTTTGTCAATCGCGTCGCAGAGCGTGAGGGGGCCCTCCCAGTCCGGGTAGAGCACCCCGTGGCGGCCGTCGTCGACCACGTCGAGGATGCCGCCGCGCGCCGCCGCCACCACCGGCGTGCCGCAGGCGAGCGCCTCGACGGAGGCGATGCCGAAGTCCTCGACCCCCGGCTGCAGGAAGAAACGGGCGCCGCGGTAGAGGTCGCGCAGGGTCTCCTGATCGACGTGGCCGAGGAAGCGCACGCGCTCGCCGGCCATCTCCTCCAGCCGCTCGCGCTCCGGTCCCGTGCCGACGATCCTCAGCTCCATCCCCAGCTTCTCGCAGGCCGCCATCGCCACCTCCACCTTCTTGTAGGGCGCCAGCGCCGAGACGATCAGGCAGTAGTCGTCCGGTCTGGCGCCCGGCGGGATCTCGCGCTTCTCCGGCCCGGGGGTGAAGAATTCCACCTCCACCGGCGGATGGACGACCTCGGCCGGCCGGCCGTAGTAGGTCTGGATGCGCCGCGCCACGAAGCGTGAGTTCGCTACAAAGTGGTTTACGCGCGCCGCGGACGAAACGTCCCAGGCGCGCAGGGCCGAGAGGGTCACCGAGCGCAGCCTTGCCTTGACGCCCCGGCGGTTGGGGAAGTAGGCGTGCTCCTGGTCCCAGGCGTAGCGCATCGGCGTGTGGCAGTAGCAGAGGTGGAAGGCGTCCGGCGGCGCGATCACCCCCTTGGCCACGCAGTGGCTGGAGCTGACCACGAGGTCGAACCCCGAGAGGTCGAACTCCTCGATGGCGGCGGGGAAGAGGGGGAGGTAGCTCCGGTAGTGGTTGCGGATCCCCGGCGCGCGCTGGAGGAAGCTGGTGCGGATCGAGTGCGATTCGATCGCCGGGCTGACGCTGCCGGGGAAGTGGAAGAGGGTGAACAGCGGCGCCTCGGGGAAGAGGCCGCCCAGCATCTCGATCACCTTCTCGCCGCCGCGCATGCCGGTCAGCCAGTCGTGGATCAGCGCCACCCGCGGCGGCAGGGCGGGAGCGGGGAAGGGGAGCGGCGTCGTCGCGGCGATCATCAGTTTTTCCCCTCGATGACCTGACGGTAGATGTCGAGCGTCTGCCGCGCCGTCTGGTCCCAGCGGAACTGGTCGGCGCGGGCGGCGCCGCGGTCGGCGAAGGCGGCGCGGCGCTCGGGAGAGCCCATCAGGTGGGCGATCGCCTTGGCCATGCCGTCGAGGTCGAGCGGATCGACCAGCAGCGCGTAGCCCTCCGCGATCTCCTTGAGCGCCGAGGTGTTCGAGGTGATCACCGCCACCCCGGAGGCCATCGCCTCGATCACCGGCAGCCCGAACCCCTCGTAGAGCGTGGGGTAGAGGAAGAGGGTGGCGCCCTGATAGATCGCCGGCAGCGCCTCGTGGGCGACGTGGCCGAGCAGGCGCACCTTGTCGCCGATCCCCAGGTATTCGGCGCGCTGGCGGATCTTGAACTCCGACCCCTCGCGGCTGCCGACGCAGATCAGCGGCGCGTCGAACTGCGCCATCCGCCGCGCCCGCGCGTAGGCCTGCACCACGGTGTCGAGGTTCTTGTGCGGCTTGGCCGGATTGCCGACGAACAGCAGGTAGGGCGGGGAGATGCCGAGGTCGCGCTGCCAGCGCGCCATCTCCTTGGGGGTGAGGCGGCCGCGGAAGACGTCCTCGACGCCGTTGTAGACCACCTGGATCTTGCGGCCGTCGACGTCGAAGTGCTGCATCAGGTCGGACTTGGTGTTCTGCGACACCGCGATGATGCGGTCGCCGCGGTGGAGGCTGCGGCGGATCATCCGCTGCGCGTAGAGGAAGGCGAAGCGGCTGGGCAGGAACTCCGGGTAGAGGAGGTGGATGATGTCGTGGATCGTCACCACCACCTTCGAGCCCACCCAGGCCGGCAGCACGTAGTGGGTGGAGTGGTAGAGGTCGAGCTTGCGCCGGTAGAGGTGCCAGGAGAGGGCGAGGAGCTCGCGCACGGAGTAGACGGCCGAGCTTTCGAGCGCTACCTGGAAGTTCTCCGGCAGGTCACGCAGCCCTTCGAGGTCGCTCGGCTTGGCGAGCAGCACGTAGCGGTTCTCGGAGTCGATGGCGGCCAGCGAGCGCACC
>DASWQX010000799.1:0-5613 GCA_036403495.1 Thermoanaerobaculia bacterium | reverse complement strand
GCTGGAGGATGGCGGCGGTGCGGATGATCTGCGAGCCGAAGCTGTGCTGGGTCCAGCCGACCGCGTAGATGATCGTGGCGGCCTTCTTCATGTCGCCGTCCTTGCGGACGGAGGTGAAGAGGTCGGCCGCCTTCAGGAACTGGTCCTTGGGGATGCCGGTGACCCGCTCGACCATCTCCGGCGTGTAGCGCGAGAACTGCCGCTTGAGCAGTTGGAAGACGCAGCGCGGATGTTGCAGCGACAGGTCGTAGGCGATGTTCGGCGGCATCACCGCGGGCGGAGCGCCGGCGGTCCCCTTGCCGCCGACCTCGGCGCCGGTGGGATAGAAACCTTTCGGCGCCTCGCCGCCGCCGCCGGTGCCGGTGGCGCCCTTGGAGGCGGCGTCGTGCGAGGCCGAGCCGGCGCTCGCGCCGGGGCTGGCCGGCGCGGGCTGGGCGGGCGCCGTATTGGCCGGCGAGGTATTGGTCGGCGAGGTACTGGCGGGTGCCGGAGCCGCGGGGTGGTGCGCCGCGGCGGCTGCCGCGTTCATCGCGGCGACCTTGGCCGGGTCCGGCGGCGGCACCGGCTGGCCGGTGACGTTCCCGCCCTCCTCGTAGTTCCAGGTCGACTTGTCGTAGACCTGGGTGGCGGGATTGAACCCCGAGTAGAGGCCGTCCTCCGGCAGCTTGAACCCCTCCTTGACGATGAAGGCGGCGTTCGTATAGTTGACCAGGTAGTCGTGGGCCAGCCGGTTGTTGTCGATCGCGTACTTGACCATGGCGCCGAGGAAAGCGATGTCGGAGCCGGCGCGGATCTGCAGGAAGAGGTCGGCGGTGGCGGCCGTGCGCGTGAAGCGCGGGTCGACCACGATCATCTTGGCGTTGCGATTGCGCTTCGCCTCGATCGCCCACTTGAAGCCGCACGGGTGGTTCTCGGCCGGATTGCCACCCATGATCAGCATCATGTCGGTGTTCTTGATGTCGGTGTAGCCATTCGTCATGGCCCCGCGTCCGAACGATGGTCCCAAACTTGAGACCGTGGGGCCGTGTCAGACTCGGGCCTGATTTTCGATGTAGCAGACCCCCAGGCTGCGCATCGTCTTGACGACCAGGAAGTTGAACTCGTTGGTGTCCGTGCAGCCGCCGGTGAAGGCGATCCCCTCGCAGCGGTTGGCCAAGTGCCCCTGGGCGTCGGTCGCCACGAACGTGGCGTCGCGGGTCGCCTTCACCCGATGCCCGATCTCGTCGAGGGCCCTGTCCCAGGAGATGTCCTCCCAGCGATCGGAGCCGGGGCGGCGGACCTGCGGCTTGGTGAGGCGCCGCGGGTTGAGGATGTCCTGCTCCAGGGAGGCGCCCTTGGGGCAGAGCGTGCCGCGGTTGATCGGGCTGTCCGGGTCCCCCTCGACGTGGACCACCTGTGCGGTGACGTTCTTGGCTTTGTCGCCCAGCGTGTAGATGATCACGCCGCAGCTCACCGAGCAGTACGGGCAGATCGAGCGGGTCTCGGTGGCCCGGGCGATCTTCAACTGGCGCATCTGGGCGTAGGCGGGGGCGAGGTCGAAGCCGAGGACCGTGGCGCCGACGCCTCCGATCGCGCCGGCTTTCAGGAAATCCCTGCGGGTGAGATTCATCAGGTCAGCCTCCTTGAGACGGACAGTCAAATCATCACCCGCAGTGTACTGCAAGTCAGGGCCGTTACTTCACCGGCGTGGCCGCGGCGGCCGACTTGCCCAGCTTCGCGAGGTCGCGGACGCCGGCGAACTGGTAGAAGACCTTGGTGGCCACCGGCCCGACGACCACCTTCTGCGCCTTGGGGTCCCAGTGCTCGGCCACCGGATCGACGAAGGTGGCGACGGCGTAGACCGTGGCCGACGGGAAGGGATCGCGCAGGCTGCCGGCGCAGAGGGGACCCTCGAGGTCGGGGACGTTGGTCGAGTCCTGGGACCCCCGGGCGCCGGCGCCGTTCTGCGGCACCTCCTGGCTGCAGTCGTAGATCCCCGGCTGGCCTAGCGTCCGCGTCACCTGGACGTGCGGCCGGTCGGCGAGATTGCCGAGCCCGCAGCGGACGGTGGTGCCGTCCCTCGACGGCGCGCACCGGCTCGACGACCAGGGGACGATCGGCTCGCCGTCGAAGGTGAACGGGCTCCCCGCGCCGACCATCGATTCGATCGCGGCCACGCGCGGGAGCTGGTAGACGATGGCGCTCTGCAGCGACATCGCGTCCCCCTCCAGCGGCGGGAAGAAGTGCAGCGCGTAGGCGCCGTCGGCGGAGTCCGCCGCGCCGGCGTCATAGGCGGGCATCCGGGGGTGGAGGGGGAGGACCTTGCCGTTGGCGTCGAACAGCCGGATGTTCTGGACGATCACCGCGTCGGGCTGGTTGAAGTCGACGCCGGTGAACGTCGTGCCGACGTGGAAGGGCGCCGCCGGGGGGAGCACGCCGGCCTTGCCCGACCAGGCCGGGTTCCCCGCCGACCACTTGATGCGGAAGTGGTTGAGCGCCTTGCCCTGGAAGGTCACGGTGCCCGCCAGCTTGGTCGCCGAGGGATTGATCCAGGGGCTGGTGGTGCCGGCCCAGCTCCAGGAGATCGCCAGGCTGGACTGCGCGCTGAGGACGTCCATCGTCAGGCTCGCCGCGGCGGTGGAGTTGGGATTGATCATGTCCCAGTTGTGCACGGTCTGCACGGTGAGGCCGACGTTGGTCGCCAGCAGCCCGAAGTCGCGGTTGCTGAAGTGGCGGCGGAACGAGGCGCGGTCCTCGCCGGTGAGGTTGCAGCCGTTGGGCATCAGGTGGCGGGTGACGCCGTCCTCGCCCGGCGCCGGCCCGGTGCCGAACTCCTGGCAGTTGTTGGCGCCCATCGGCGGATCGTCGTCCGAGTGCGCCAGGCCGTAGGTGTGACCCCCCTCGTGCGCGGCGGTGCCGCCGATCGCCTGCGCCCAGCGCTCCAGCGTCGAATTGCTCCCCTTCAGGGCGCCCGGCGGCGAGCAGCCCATCGGATTGCCGTCCCCGCCTTCACAGATCTTGGCGTAGGTGCCGGCCCACACCCGCGCGAAGTCGGGGTTGACCATGTCGCCGGTATCGGTCTCCTGCGCATCGCCCCAGAGCTCGTGGAGCCAGTCGGGATCGGAGCCGACCGCTACCGTCGACCGCACCGGCGGCAGCGGGGTGGCGAGCTCCGGGTTGCTGGTGGTCGCCAGGACCTCGACGTTGAACTCGCAATAATCGTCCACCACGACGTCGTGGATGCGATCGATCAGCGCCGCGGTGCTGCCGATCCCCGGATCGAGGTCCGCGACGTCGAACGCGCGCGCCGGGCTGGCGCCGGTGATGAAGGGGGGGAAATTCATATCGTCCATGGCGGGAAAATAGATGAACAGCTTGTGGCTCCTGGCCGTCATCGTGCCGCCGTAGCTCAGCGGGCAGGTCGGCATCGACCAGCCGGCGCCGGCGATCAGAAAGCATGCGCAGGCGATCGCCATCGCGGCGAGCGTGCGGGTACGCGTGAGTGACATGTCGGTCTCCGTTGTTAAAAAGGCGGGGGGTTGATCCATCCGCAAGGACAGATGCGTAGCGACGCCTTCGGAGGGGACATGGCGCGGACGAACACGGACGAACAAAGACCAGCACGGACGAACAGCAGACCCGGCGTGTGGTCCGTGTTAGTCCCTGTCAGTCCGTGCTCGTCCGTGTTTTTTTCTTTCCCTTTACACCCCGACCGCCTTGAGCGCCCGGCTGGCCACGGTCAGCATGGCGAGGTCGGGCTCGGGGGTGGCCCGCAACTCGGCGAGGAGCTGCTCGGCGCGGGCGACGACGGGGCGGCGGGCTTCCACCCAGGCGTCGAGCGAGCTGTCGGCGGCACCCCCGGGGGCCTGGAGGACGCGGGAGGTCAGCTCGGCCTGCTGGCCGTAGAGGTCGTCGACGATGGCGGAGACGGCGAGCTTGTTCCAGGTCTTGTCGGTCGAGATCCGCCCCGCCGCCCAGCGCAGCCAGTCGAATCCGAACCGGGAGCCGATCCGGAAATAGGTGTGCCCCACCTGGGCGGCCGGCGCCGCGACGGCGTGGGCGATGCTCACGATGTCGCAGAGGGCGGGGAGCCAGGGGAGACTGGCGACCCGTTCGGCCAGCGCCGGGGGCGCGCCGAGGCGGACCAGCTCCGCGACGTTCGCGTTGCGGACCTGGAGATCGGTGGCGCCGAGCAGGCCGTCGAGCTTCGCCGCGAGCTCCGCGACGCCGGGACCGAAGGCGGCCATCAGCGCCTTCACCTCGATGCCGCCGTGCCGCTGGCCGAGGAACCAGGCGGTGCCGCGCTCCAGGGCGCGGCCGCACTCCAGGAGCATGCGGTACTGGGCCTCGGCCGGCACCGTCCGCTCCGGCGTCGCCGTAACGGTCAGCCCCTCGATCTCTCCCCATAGCGGCCGCAGGCCGAAGACCTCGCGGGCGACCACGTAGGCGCGCGCCACCTCGGCAGGGGGCATGCCGGTGCGGTCCTTCAGCTCATGGACGAAGGTGAGGCCGACCCGGTTGACCATGCTGTTAGTGACCGCGGTGGCGACGATCTCCCGGTGCAGCCGGTGGCGGGCGATCTGCCCGGCGTAGCGGGCCCGCAGGGGCTCCGGGAAATAGAGGCGCAGATCCTCCTCCATGGCGGGATCGTCCGGCAGATTGGAGACCAGCAGATCGTCGTAGATCGACATCTTGGTGTACGAGAGGAGCACCGAGAGCTCCGGCCGGGTGAACCCCAGACGCCGCTGCGCCCGCTCGGCGAGGACGTCCTCGTCGGGGAGGAACTCGTTGGCGCGGTTGAGCCGCCCCTCCTTCTCGAGCTGGCGGATCAGCCGCGCCACGCGGTCGAGCAGGTGGCCGCCCAGCAGGTGGGTGACGGAGAGCGCCTGGGTCTGCAGGAAGTTGTCGCGCAGCACCAGCAGGCCGACCTCGTCGGTCATGCTGCGCAGCAGCTCGTCGCGCTCGGGGCGGGTGAGCCCGCCCGTGCGCTCGACGTCGGCGAGCAGGATCTTGATGTTCACCTCGTGGTCCGAGCAGTCGACGCCGGCCGAGTTGTCGATGAAATCGGTGTTGAGCCGGCCGCCGCGCAGCGCGTACTCGACGCGGGCGCGCTGGGTGACGGCGAGGTTGGCCCCTTCGCCGACCACCTTGGCCCGGAGCTGCGTGGCGTCGATCCGGAGCAGGTCGTTGGCGTGGTCGCTGGCGTCCGCCTGGCTCTCCGTGCTCGCCTTGACGTAGGTGCCGATGCCGCCGAAGAAGAAGAGCTCGACGTCCGCCTGCAGTAGCGTCCGCATCAGATCCACAGGGCTGATCTCGTCCACCGTCAGCCCGAAGCAGGCGCGCACCTCGGGGGACAGCGGGATCGTCTTCAGGCCGCGGGCGAAGACGCCGCCGCCGGCCGAGATCGCCGCCGGATCGTAGTCGGCCCACGAGGAGCGGGGTTTCTCGAACAGGCGCCGGCGCTCGGCGAAGCTCACCGCCGGATCGGGGTCGGGGTCGAGGAAGATGTGGCGGTGGTCGAAGGCGGCGAGCAGGCGGATATGCCCGGAGAGCAGCATGCCGTTGCCGAACACGTCGCCCGACATGTCGCCGATGCCCACGCAGCTGAAGTCCTGCGTCTGCGAGTCGCGACCG
>DASWQX010000798.1:0-7138 GCA_036403495.1 Thermoanaerobaculia bacterium | reverse complement strand
TCTACGCCACCCTCACCTCCTACCTGGGTTTCGCGGTCAACGACGGCGAGTACAAGGTGATGGGGCTCGCCCCCTACGGCGAGCCCCGCCACCTCGACGCCCTGCGCCGGCTGGTCACGCCGGGGCCCGCGGGACAATTCCACCTCGACCTCGCTTACTTCGATTTCATCCGCGGCCGGCGGATGTATTCGGACGCTCTCCCCGCCCTGCTCGGCGCGCCGCCGCGCAAGCCCGAAGCCGGGATCACCCGCTTCCACCAGGATGTCGCGAGGAGCCTTCAGAGCCTGCTGGAGGAGATCCTCCTCGCCAAGGCCGCTTGGCTCCACGAACGGACCGGCCTGCCGGATCTCTGCATGGCCGGCGGCGTGGCCCTCAACGTGGTCGCCAACGGCCGCATCCTCCGCGAGGGGCCGTTCGAGCGCCTATTCGTGCAGCCGGCCGCCGGCGACTCGGGCGGCTGCCTCGGCGCCGCCGCCCTGGCCCATGTGAAGCTGACGGGACGCCGGCCGGAGGCGCTGCGCCACGCCTACCTCGGCCCGCGCTCGACCTCGACCGAGATCGCCGGCCTGCTCGCCGCCACGGGAATCGAGGCGCAGGACTACCGCGGCCGCGAGCCCGATCTGCTGGAGGCGGTGGTGGACCGGCTGGAGCGCGGCGAGGTGGCCGGCTGGTTCCACGGTCCGATGGAGATCGGCCCCCGCGCGCTCGGCGGACGCAGCCTGCTCGCCGATCCGCGCGATCCGGAGATGCGCGACCGGCTGAACCGTCTGGTCAAGAAGCGCGAGGCCTTCCGCCCCTTCGCCCCGAGCGTGCTCGCCGCCCACGCCGCCGAACACTTCGCCCTCGATCACCCCTCCCCCTACATGCTGGAGACCTGCGCGGTGACCTCGCCGCTCGACCTGCCGGCGATCACCCACGTCGACGGCTCGGCCCGCCCGCAGACGGTCGATGCCGCGGTCTCCCCCCGCTTCGCCGCCCTGCTCGAAGCCTTCCGGCGGCGCACCGGCTGCCCGCTGCTGGTGAACACCTCGTTCAACGTGCGCGGCGAGCCGATCGTCGCCTCGCCGGTGGACGCCCTCTCCTGCATGGGGGTGGCCGGCTTCGACTGTCTGGTGCTGGAGGATTTCCTGATCGACCGCGCCAGCCTGCCTGCAAGCTGGGCCGACCTCCTCCCCGCTTGGCGCGAGCGCGCCCGCAGCGGCTTCGCGCAGGCGAACGACACGATCGGCGCGGACCTCTACACCTTCGTATGAAGTCCCCTTCGGACGACCTCGCCGGCCTCCTGGCCACCCCCGAAGGGCTGCGCACCGCCCGCCTCCTCCAGGGGGTCGGACTGCTCGGCGCGCCGGCTCCCGCCGAGCCACGACCGCGGCAACGACCGCCGGAGCCGATCAGCATCTGGGAACCGCGGGAGGTCGAGGGGGAGACCATCTGGATTCGACCCGACCCGCAGCCGCTCGGCGACCATTTCGCCGCCCAGAAGATCCTTCGCCGCAAGAGAGCCGAGCTACCACTGCGGGTTGCCTTCTTCGGCGAATCGGTGGCGGCGGGCTACCTCTACGCGCCGCACGTCACTCCCGCCCGCGTGCTGGAGGATCAGCTTCGGGCGATCGGAGGAAGCGACCGCTTCGAAGTCGTGGACCTCGCCCGCACCAACGAGACGCTCCCTTCGCTCGCCGAGACCGTGCGGACCTCGCTGCAGATCCAGCCGGACGTTCTCCTGCTCTTCGCCGGCAACAACTGGAACCTGCTGGAGACGCCCGAGGTATCCCCTTATGCCCCGTCCGTCCTGGCCCGCCATCGCTACGGCCAAGCGCTGCGGCAGGAGGGGATCGCCGGGCCGATCCGGCACGCCGAGGAACAGCTCCGCGCGGTGGCGGAGGCGGCGCTCGGTTCCATCGCGGAGATCGCCGGACTGATCCACGTTCCGGTCATCGTGGTGATCCCCGAGGTCAACTTGGCCGACTGGGAGACCCGCCAGCCGCCGGTCTGGCTGGAGGGGGACGGCATCTCCCGCTGGCATGCCCTCTACGCGGAAGCCGTCGAGTGCCTCGAAGCCGAGGATTTCCCGACCGCTCTCGCCGTCGCGCACGCGATGCGGGAGCTCGACGGCGGCTCCTGTTCCTCGACCTGGCGCCTGCTCGCGCGGGCTGAGATCGGCCTCGGAGACGTCGAAGCGGCGCGGCGCTCCTGCCGCGCCGAGATCGACGCCGCCCCCTACGCCACCCTCGCGACCCTGAGCGCGCCGCAGCTCACCACCGCCGCCCGCGAGCTGCTGCGGGAGGCCGCGCGGAGGCACGGCTTTCTTACCGTCGACCTGCGGGACGTCTTCGCCGAGCACGCCGGCCCCGACCTTCCCGGCCACCGCCTCTTCCTCGACTATTGCCACCTGACGCTCGAAGGGATCCAGGTCGCCATGGCCGCCGTGGCCGCCGAGGTGCTGAACGTCTCCGGGATGATCGAGAAGCCTCAGGACTGGCGCCGCCTCCTCCCCCGCCTCCCTGCTCCCGCGATCTCGCCCGAAGCCGAGGCCACGGCCCGCTTCGGCGCCGCCATCCACACCGCCCATCGCCTGCTGGCGACCGGCGCCAAGCGTCCGCTTCTGGAGCACTGGTGCGAAGCGGCGCTCGACGCCTCGCCCGGCGTCGAGTCGGCGATGCTCGACCTCGTCGCCGCCCGCTGCGCTCCCTGCCCCGCCGTGCTGACCGCCGCCCAGCAGCGCAACCTCGCCTCCCCCTATCGCCTCACCCTCCAGCACGGCTGGCGCTGGGACCACCTCGACGCCGACCTCATCGAGGCGATCCGCGCCGTCCTGGAGCGCCGGGGGAGATCCGCCGGAGAGACCGTCGACGATCTCCTCCTGGAACATCTCGCCGTCCGCGAGGAGGGCACGGAGCTGCTCGCTCCGATCTATCTCTGGGAGCCCTTGGAACGCTTCTTCCCAGAAGTGATGGACTTGGAGGACCTCCCCCGCCGCGCCACTCTCCGCTCGCTCTGGCCGGAGACGGCGTTCTGCCTGATCTGCGACGCGGCAAGGGACGTCGAAATCGAGATCACGCTGCGGCTGCCGTTCGGGAAGGGACCGGTGGGGATCAGCGTCAACGGCAGCGATGTGGGGTTCGCCGAGGGCAGTGAGCGGTGGACGCGGGCAGCGATCAGGGTCGAACGTCAATCTCTGCGGCGGGGATTGAATCGGCTGGCGCTTCGCTGGCCGATGCCGGCGACCGACGGTGCGGCGGCGCTCGCGGTGGTTGCGGATCGTTTGGAGATTGGGGTGGCGGCGGATCTGCAGCCGGTGTTTGGGGAGATGTTTTCGATGATTGCGAGATCGATGGCGCGGTAGAGAGCAGAGCGCCCCCCACCCCGAAACCTCACCCCCGGCCCCTCTCCCACCGCCCTCCCGCCAGCCGGGAGAGGGGGGGCCTTTCTGAGGCGATGGAGCTTGTAGGGTGCGCTGTGCGCACCATCAACGTTGACGGTGCGCAGAGCGCACCCTACAAGCCGCTTCCTTCAAGCCGGGCTCCCCCTCTCCCGGTCGGTGGGAGTGCGGTGGGAGAGGGGTCAGGGGTGAGGCTTCGGGGTGGGGGCGCCGCCTGTACGGAACCTCCCCGCCTACACGTAGATCTCCGCCCCGCCCTCCCGGAACTCCTCCGCCTTCTCGCGCATCCCCTCCGCCAGCGCCCTTTCCTCCTCCACTCCCTGCTGCGCCGCATACTCGCGCACCTCCTCGGTGATCTTCATCGAACAGAAGTGTGGTCCGCACATCGAGCAGAAGTGGGCGACCTTGGCGCCTTCCTGGGGGAGGGTCTCGTCGTGGTAGGCACGGGCGGTGTCGGGATCGAGCGCGAGGTTGAACTGGTCCTCCCAGCGGAACTCGAAGCGCGCCTTGGACACCGCGTTGTCGCGGATCTGCGCGCCCGGGTGCCCCTTGGCGAGGTCGGCGGCGTGGGCGGCGATCTTGTAGGCGATCACCCCCTGCTTGACGTCGTCCCGGTCAGGGAGCCCCAGGTGCTCCTTGGGCGTCACGTAGCAGAGCATCGCGGTGCCGAACCAGCCGATCATCGCGGCGCCGATCGCCGAGGTCAGGTGGTCGTAGCCGGGCGCGATGTCCATGGTCAGCGGCCCCAGGGTGTAGAAGGGCGCCTCGCCGCAGGCCGCGAGCTGGCGGTCCATGTTCTCCTTGATCAGGTGCATGGGGACGTGCCCCGGCCCCTCGATCATCACCTGCACGTCCTGCTTCCAGGCCACCTGGGTCAGCTCGCCGAGGGCCTCCAGCTCCGCGAACTGCGCGGCGTCGTTGGCGTCCGCGATCGAGCCGGGGCGGAGGCCGTCGCCGAGGCTGAAGGCGACGTCGTAGGCGCGCATGATCTCGCAGATCTCTTCGAAGTGCTCGTAGGTGAAGTTCTCGCGGTGGTGCGCCAGGCACCACTTGGCGTGGATCGAGCCGCCGCGCGAGACGATGCCGGTCATCCGGTGCGCCGTCAGCGGCACGTAGGCGAGGCGCACGCCGGCGTGGATGGTGAAGTAGTCGACCCCCTGCTCGGCCTGCTCGATCAGCGTGTCGCGGTAGATCTCCCAGGTGAGCTCCTCGGCCTTCCCCCCTACCTTCTCCAGCGCCTGGTAGATCGGCACCGTGCCGATCGGCACCGGCGAGTTGCGGAGGATCCACTCGCGGGTCTCGTGGATGTTCTTGCCGGTCGACAGGTCCATCACCGTGTCGGCGCCCCAGCGGATCGCCCAGACCAGCTTCTCCACCTCCTCCTCGATCGAGGAGGTCACCGCCGAGTTGCCGATGTTGGCGTTGATCTTCACCAGGAAGTTGCGGCCGATGATCATCGGCTCGCTCTCCGGATGGTTGACGTTCGAGGGGATGATCGCCCGGCCGCGCGCCACCTCGTCGCGGACGAACTCAGGGCTGATCACCGCCGGGATCGCCGCACCGAGCGGTGCCCCGGGATGCTGCGCGGCGCCGCCCCCCCAGGCCCGGCCGCCCATCGCCTCGCGCGCCGCCTCGCGCCGCTGGTTCTCGCGGATGGCGATGAACTCCATCTCCGGCGTGACGACCCCTTTTCGCGCGTAGTGCATCTGCGTGACGTTCGCCCCCGCCCGCGCGACCAGAGGCCGCCGCAGGTGGGGGAAGCGCACCGCGTCCAGCTTGGGATCGGCCGCCCGCCGCCGCCCGTACTCGGAGGAGACGTCCGCCAGCTCCTCGACATCGCCGCGGCCGCGGATCCAGTCCAGCCGGAGCGGCGGCAAGCCGCGCCGCAGGTCGATCTCCGCCGCCGGATCGGTGTAGGGCCCCGAGGTGTCGTAGACGGTGACCGGAGGGTTCTCGACGGTCAGCCCCTTGGAGGTCCGGGTCGGCGAGACGCGGATCTCGCGCATCGGCACGCGCACGCCGGGCAGGGTGCCGTCGACGTGGATCTTGACGGCGTTGGGGAAGGGATCGGTGGTGATCCCGGGACCGGCGGGATTGGGAGAGACGGGATCGATCACGGTGCGGCTCCTCTCGTCGTTGGACGTTCCAGAAGGCAGACTGGAGAGGGTCCGGCATCCATCCTCGCTTCCCTACGCTGGCATTACCCAGGTCAGGTGATGAGGGTCGTCCCCAAGGGACTCTCAGCCTTTCGGCCCCCCTAGCTCCACGGCC
This sequence comes from Thermoanaerobaculia bacterium, assembly GCA_036403495.1. Lineage (GTDB taxonomy): Bacteria > Acidobacteriota > Thermoanaerobaculia > Multivoradales > UBA5704 > DATARR01. Next base: position 1,488 of record DASWQX010000798.1, on the reverse strand, counting down.
ATCCTACACCGGCGCGAGCTAATACGCGTACGCCCGCGAGTCCAGCACCTCGCCGTTCTCGCTCCCCTCGACGCTCTCCACGTAGGCGCGGGCCACGTGGGCGGCCGGCATGCCGGCGTCGGCGTCGCGTCCCATCGCCGCCAGCGTCTCGCTGACCCAGGGGGGACTGATGACGTTGATCCGGACCCCCCGCGGCATCTCCAGGGCGGCGGCGCGGGCGAACCCTTCGAGCCCGGCGTTGACCAGGCTGATCGCGGCGCTCCCCCGCATCGGCTCGGTGGCCAGCACGCCGCTGGTGAGGGTGAACGAGCCGCCGTCGCGGATCGTCGCCATGCCGGCGCGCACCACATTCACCTGGCCCATCAGCTTGTTCGTCAGGCTGAACTGGAAGTCCGCGTCCGACAGCCCCTCGAGGGCACCGAACTTCGCCAGCCCCGCCGCGCAGACCACGGCGTCGAACGGCGCCGCCATCTCGAACAGGCGCTCGATCGACTCCTTCGCCGCCAGATCCACCTGGTACTCACCGCCGCGATGGCCCACCTCGACCACCTCGTGCCGCCCCGACAATGCGCCGACGACCGCCTTGCCGATGGTCCCCGTCGCTCCAATCACGATGATTCGCATGCGTGCATCCCTCCTCTGAAGCCGCCAAAACCGCGCTCACGCGCCTGGGGCGGCAGCATGGCAGCAGAAGGAAGGCGGAAGCAAGAGGGGCGGAGGGCTTAAGGCCCCAGGATCTCCCGATCGATCCGGTCCAGCACCGCCGCATCGACCCCAAGGTCGAACTTCCGCGCGAAGTGGTACTTCCCCGACGCCAGGAGCGGCACGTCGGCCACCGTCAGCGTGCGCGGCGACCCTTTGTGAGCCTTGGCGTAGTCGATGTAGCGGAAGTCGTCGTCGACCAGCTTGAAGCGCCCGCTGTTGACCAGAATCGTCTGCACCAGCGACTCCTCGGGGGTCTGGGTGAGCTCGTAGTGCCGCTCCACGTCCGCATGCTCGCGCAGGAACTCGCGGAAGTAGAGGATCGCCTCCCGCCGCAGCGAGAACCAGGCCCACCCGCCATAGCAGCGGAAGCCGTCGCGGAACGGCGTGCGGAGCTTCCGCACCCCGAGGAGCGCGCCGTAGCTGAGCGTGACCGAGATCGGCAGGATCTTGGTCAGCGGCCGCAGCAGCCGCAGCGCCGGCTCGGTTTTCGCCGGCAACCACCAGTGACGGTGCCAGTAGCGGTTCCGCGCCTTGCGCACCTTCCACGGACTGGCCGGCGACAGCACGTCCCAGTAGCGGATGAAGCCGTCGGCCGTCGCCTCCGAGAGGAAGGCCTCCATCGCCGGGATCGGGGTCACCGGATAGTCCTGGGCGCTCAGGTTCACCATCCAGTCGTAGGCCAGCCCCTGCTGCTCCAGCCAGTCGATGAGGTCGACGAAGGGCTGCACCTGGCAGGAGTAGTGGGAACGGAGCTGCGGCGCGCAGGGGGGCATGAGGTAGACG
>DASWQX010000797.1:0-5597 GCA_036403495.1 Thermoanaerobaculia bacterium | reverse complement strand
TCGCGCTGCTCGAGACCTCCTATCAGCTCGTCCGCGTGCCGGCCTACGCCGTCAACCGCACGAAACGGCTGATCAAATCGCCCAAGCTCTACTGGTGCGACACCGGCCTCGCCCTCCATCTGGCCGGCGAGACCGAGCCTCGCGGCGCTCATCTCGAAAACCTCATCCTCGCCGACCTGATCGCCTGGCGCGACTCGCAGGTCCCCCGGCCGGAGGTCCTCTACTGGCGCACCGCGAGAGGTGAGGAGGTCGACTTCGTCATCGAATGGCGAGGGCGCCTCCTCCCTGTCGAGGTGAAGGCGACCGCCCAGCCTCGCCTCGCCGATGCTCGCGGGCTCCGCAGTTTTCGCGCGGAATATCCCGATCTCGCCCGCGCCGCGCTCCTCCTCCACACCGGCACCGAGACCGCCTGGATCGCCGATGGGGTGCTCGCCGCGCCTTGGTGGAAGGTGATCTGACGACGATCTCAGGAATCCGCGAAGAGATCGAACAGGAAGAGCTGCTCGATCCGCTCGCGCACCAGGTTCGAGGAGGTCACGCCGATCAGGCGCACGGGCCGCTGCGGGGCCTCGGTGCGGCGGAGGAGGTCGCGGGCGCAGGCGGCGATCGTCGAGCGGTCGTAGACCGGCACAGCGTAGGTCCGCGAACGGGTCACGGTGGTGAAGTCCTCGTAGCGGACCTTGAGGGTCACCGTGCAGCCGGCGAGCCCGGCGCGCGCCAGGGAGTCGGCCAGCTCGTCGGCCATGCGGATCACCTCGTCCTCCATGGCGGTGAAATCGGTGAGGTCCTCGGCGTAGGTGTTCTCGGTCCCCAGGCTCTTGCGCTCGCGATGGGTCTCCACCGGACGCTCGTCAATGCCGCGGGAGAACTCGTAGAGGATCCGCCCCTGCTTGCCGAAGCGGCCGATCAGGTCGTCGAGCTCGACGGCGCGGAGGTCAGCGACGGTCGCCACCTTCATCTCGGCCAGCGCCCTCTCGGTGGCCGGACCGACGCCGTGGACCCGCCGCACCGGCAGCGGGTCGAGGAAGGCCTGCACCTTCTCGGGGCGCACCACGGTGAGGCCGTCGGGCTTGTCGAAGTCGGAGGCGATCTTGGCGATCAGCCGGTTGGGCCCGACGCCGACGCTCACCGTCAGCTCCCGCTCGTCGCGCACCCGCCGCCGGATCTCCTTCGCCACCGCCGTCGCGCTCCCCGCCTCGCCCAGGTGGTCGCTGACGTCGAGATAGGCTTCGTCGATCGACACCGCCTGCACCAGGGGGGTGAACTCGTGGTAGATGGCGAAGATCTTCTCCGACTCGCGCGAGTAGCGGCGGAAGTCGGGAGGGATGAAGATGGCGTCCGGGCAGAGCCGGCGGGCGCGCGAGGAGGGCATCGCCGAATGGACGCCGAAGCGGCGGACCTCGTAGCTGGCGGCGGCCACCACCCCCCGGCTCTCGGGCCGGCCGCCGATCACCACCGGCTTGCCGCGCAGCGACGGGTCGTCACGCATGTGAACCGCCGCGTAGAAGCAGTCCATGTCGCAATGGAGGACACGCCGCACGCAGCGTAGCTTACCGCGAAACCCGTCGCATTTACGCCTGTCCCGCGCTGGCTGGCACGCCGAGGGGGCAAACCGGTAAAATGAAGTCCGTTTCGTGGATTGCAGGACTCCGGGGCCGGAAATTTTGGAGGGATGGGGAAGCCGGAGCGAGCGATGTCAGCCGCCCAGACTAATGACAGGATGAACCCCACTTCCGCTTTCGGCCGTCCAGCACCGCATCCGCGCGGCGTCATCCCATTCTGCGTCCTCCTCGCGCTGGTGCTCGGCGGAGCCGCGGGAGCCCCCTCGCCTGCCGGCCCTGAGCTGAAGGCCGGCGTCACCGTGGAGCGAGAGCTGAAGGGGGGCGAGACGCACGTCTATCCCATCGATCTCCAGGCGGGGCAGTTCCTGCGGGTGAGCGTGCAGGAGCAGGGAATCGACGTCGAGGTGGTCCTGCTCGATCCGCGGGGCGCCTTCGTCACGGGATCGGACTGGCTCAGCTTCGGCGACAAGCAAGCGCTCGAAGACCTCGCGGCCGTCGTGGCGACGCCGGGCCGCTATCTCCTGAAGGTCCGCTCCGGCGACAAGGCGGCCCTACCGGGACGGTACCGCCTGGAGGTTCTCGCCCTCCGTACCGCGGAAGGCGATGACACTTTCCGGAGCGAGGCGACGAGGGCGACCTGGGACGGACTCCACGCGTCCCCCCCGGAGAGCGGCAAGGCGCAACTGGAAAGGGCTCTTGGCCTCTGGGACCGCCTCGGGGAGCGCCGGCGGATGGCGGAGGCCCTCGTCGACCTGGGAGACATTCACGCCGACAATCTGGACGAGCGCGAGACGGCAGTCGAGGACTATCTCCGCTCCGCCGCCCTCTGGAGCGAGCTGACGGACCCGGAGGCGAAGAGCTGGAGGAGCACGACTCTCAATCGCCTGGGCAATCAGCTCAAAGAGCTGGGCCGCCGCGACGAAGCGCGGAAGGTCTACGAGGAGGCCGTCGCGATCTCGGGCGGACTCCGCGACGCCAATCATCAAGCGGCCAGCCTCAACAACCTCGGCCTGCTCGCTCTCGATCAGGGCGAGACCCAACGGGCTGCGACGGTCCTCCTGGAGGCGGCGCAGAAAGCTCGCCAGGGCGACGATAAGGTCACGCAGGCCAACACTCTCAGCAACCTGGGCCTGGCCTACCTTCAGATGGCCGAAGGCCAGGCGGCGCTCCGGCAGTATCGGGAGGCCCTGGTTCTGGCACGAGCGGTTGCGAGCTCCGGGATCGAAGCGCAGGTGGAGAACAACCTCGGCGACACCTACCACCTGCTCGGCGATATGGACGCCGCTCTCGAACATTTCCATGCGGCCTTGCAGATTGACCGGCGGCTCGGCCGGCATACCGAGGAAGCCCGGGTGCTGCTCAATCTCGGGGATTCCCTCCAGCGCCTGAGGCGCTTCGCCGAAGCCCGTCAGGCCTTCGACCAGGCGCTCGCGGTGGCGAGGGCGCTCAAGGATCGGGAGATCGAATCCTTCTCCCTCGACCGGCAGGCGGCCCTGTTCCTGAGCCTGAACCGGCCCGCCGAGGGCCTGGCACCAGCCGAGGAGGCACTCCGCCTGTCTCAGGGCTTCCCGGCGCACGAGATCGGCGCGGTCTATACGCTGGGCAAGATCCACCGCGAGATCGGCGAGATGAAAAAAGCCCGAGCGGAGCTCGAGAGGGCCTGGAGGCTCGCCCGCGAGCGAAGCGAACCCTCTCTGGAGGCCGACGTCGACCTGTCGCTGGCGAAGCTCGAACAGATTGAGGGACATCCGCTTCAGGCTCTCGACCGCGCTCGTTCGGCGATCGAGATCGACGAGTCGCTGCGGACCCGCGTCTCCGACCAGCGGCTGCGGACCTCCTTTCTGGCGACCCGGCAGATTTCCTACGAGATCTACATCGATCTCCTGATGGCGGCGGCTCCCGGTGGCACACCCGACCCGGAGCGGGTGTCTGCGGCCTTCGCGGTCAGCGAGCGGGCGCGCGCCAGAAGCCTGCTCGACATCCTGGGCGAGGCCGGAACCGACATCCGCACGGGAGCCGACCCGGCGTTGCTGGAGCGGGAGCGCCGGCTGCGCGACGAGGTGAACGCCCGCGACGGCTTCCGCCTCAAGCTCCTCGCCCAGGCACAGCCCGACCGCAAGGACCTGGCAGAGGCCGAACGGAAGCTGGGGGACGCGCTCGCTCAATACAGCCAGGTGCAGGCGGACCTCAAGTCGGGAAGTCCGGCGTACGCCGCCCTCACTCAGCCGCAGCCGCTGAGCCTCGCCGAGATCCAGGCCCAGATCCTCGACGGCAAGGCGCTGCTGCTCGAATACGCGCTCGGCGACAAGCGGAGCTTCCTCTGGGCGGTGACTCCGGACGCGGTCCGCAGCTTCGAGCTGCCGGCAAGAGGCCTCATCGAGCCTCTGGCCCGGCGGTATTACGAGCTGCTGACCGCCCGCAATCAACATCCCGCCGGCGAGACCTTGCAGGCCTGGAAGCAGCGCATCGAGCGCGCGGACGCCGAGGCGGAGCGCACCGGGCGCGATCTCTCCCGCGTGATCCTCGGTCCGGTCGAGCGGCTCCTCGGCGACCGCCCCCTGCTCATCGTCGCCGACGGAGCCCTGCAGTACATCCCCTTCGCCGCCCTGCCGGTCTCCTCGAAAGGCGTCCCGCTGGCCGCCCGTCACGACGTGGTGAGCCTCCCCTCGGCCTCGGCGCTGGCGGTGCTGCGGCGCGAGATCCGCGACCGGCCACGGGCGCCGAAGGCCCTGGCGATCTTCGGCGATCCGGTCTTCCAGGCGACCGACGAGCGGCTGGCGTCAGTTCCCGGCAAGCGCCGGCCCGGCAAGGTCGCGAGGATGAATCTCGCCGCCGCGACCCGTGACGGCTGGAACCCCTCGGAGCCACGGCAGGGGGACGAGGAACGCCCGACCTTCCGGCGCCTGCCCTCCTCCGCGCGGGAGGCGCGGGCGATCGCCGCGCTGGTCCCGCCGGCGCAACGCCTGCTCGCCCTGGGCTTCGACGCCTCGCGCGCCAGGGCGCTCAGCCCCGAGCTCGCCCAGTACCGCGACCTCCACTTCGCCACCCACGGCGTGCTCGACAGCCGCCGTCCGGAGCTCTCCAAGCTCGTCCTCTCGCTTTTCGACGCAAAGGGCAAGCCCGAGGACGGCTTCCTGCGGCTCAACGACATCTACAACCTCCGCCTCGACGCCGACCTCGTCGTGCTCTCGGCCTGCCGCACGGCCCTCGGCCAGGAGATCCGCGGCGAGGGGCTGGTCGGGCTGACCCGCGGCTTCATGTACGCCGGGGCCGCCCGCGTGCTCGCCAGCCTCTGGAGCGTCGAGGACCGGGCGACCGCCGATCTGATGGCGAGCTTCTATCGCGACCGGCTCCGGCAGAGGCTCCCCCCCGCCACCGCGCTCCGCCGCGCCCAGCTCGAGATCGCGCGCCAGCCGGGCAGGAAGTCCCCCTACTACTGGGCCGGCTTCTCCCTCCAGGGTGAATGGCATTGAGCCTGCGCGGCGCGGGGATGACGCCGGCGGAGTTCGAAGCGCTCCTCGGCCAGTTGGATGCCGACCGCGAGCGCGCCGGCGAACGCTACGAGACGATCCGTCGCAGACTCGTCCGCCTCTTCGAATGGCGGGGCTGCGCCGTGCCGGAAGACCTGGCGGACGAGACGATGAACCGCGTGGCTCGCCGGCTGGCCGAGGGGATCGAGCTGCGGTCGAGCGACCCCTACGGCTACTTCTGCGGCGTCGCCCACCTGGTGTTCAAGGAATCGATGCGCCGCGCCGCACGGGAGCAGCGCGTCCTCGCCGAGGGGGGCGCCTGGCCGCCGCCGGCGTTCGACGACGGCGAGCCCTCCGACCGCCGTCTCGACTGCCTCCGAGGATGCCTGGCGCAACTGGCTCCTGACCAGCGGGACCTGGTGCTGCGCTATCACCAGGGCTCCGGCGCACAGGGAGAGACCAACATCCGCAACCGCCAAGCGCTGGCCCTGGAGGTCGGGCTGCCGATGAACGCCCTGCGCATTCGCGTCCACCGGATCCGCCGGAAGCTGGAGTCCTGCGTCCA
>DASWQX010000796.1:0-2652 GCA_036403495.1 Thermoanaerobaculia bacterium | reverse complement strand
GACGTTCGGCCTGATCCAGTCGTCCTCGCTGGGCTGGGGGAGCCCGTGGGTGATCGCCGGGCTGGTCGCCGGCGCCGCGGCGCTCCTCGGCTTCGTCGCGGTGGAATCGCGGTCGGCGGCGCCGATGATGCCCTTGGATCTTTTCGGCTCGCGCACTTTTACCGGCGCCAACCTGCTGACCCTCTGGCTCTACGCCGCTCTCGCGGCGGCCCTCTTCTTCCTCCCCTTCGACCTGATCCAGGTCCACCGCTACTCGGCGACCGCCGCGGGGGCTGCGCTGCTGCCGTTCGTGCTGCTGATGTTCACCCTCTCCCGCTGGTCCGGCGGGCTGGTCGACCGCTATGGCGCGCGGCTGCCGCTGATCGTGGGGCCGGCCATCGCCGGGGCCGGCTTCGCCCTCTTCGCCCTGCTCGCGATCCTGTTCCCGAACGGCGGCTACTGGACCGCGTTCTTCCCCGCCATCCTGGTGCTGGGCCTCGGGATGTCGATCAGCGTGGCGCCCCTGACCACGACGGTGATGGGAGCGGTGGAGGGCCGCCATGCCGGCATCGCTTCCGGCATCAACAACGCCGTCTCCCGCTGCGCCGGTCTGCTCGCCGTGGCGGTGCTGGGAATCCTGATGCTCGGGCTGTTCAGCCGCGGCCTCGATCGACGGCTGGCCCGGCTCGATCTGCCGCCGCAGGCGAAGGCGGCGGTGGCGGCGCAGCGGGAGAGGCTGGCGGCGCTGGAGATCCCCGCCGGTCTGCCCGAACCGGCGCGGACGGCGGCCCGGTCCGCCGTAGACCGGGCCTTCCTGGATGGCTTCCGCGGCGTCCTGTGGACCGCGGCGGGGCTCGCGCTGCTCGCCTCGCTCAGCGCCGCGTGGTTGATCCGGGACGCGAAGCGCTCGCCGCCGGAAGGCTCCGACTAGGTGCCTGAGCCACAGAAATCTAAAAGATTAGATTGCCCGCCCCCGCCCGGGCATGAATGCCCGGGCTACGCTTCAACCGAAAAGCCGGGTGAACCCGGCTCCTGGAGGAGCGGCTCTGACTTCGGAGCCGGCTTCAGCCGGCTTTTCGTTTCCACCGTAGCCCGGGCATTTATGCCCGGGCGGGGCGGGCGCTCGCAGTCTGGCAAGTAGAACTAGGCGGCCCCGGTCTCGCAGGTCTTCCAGAAGGTGGGCACACAGAGCGGCGAATAGCAGGCCGGCTGCTGGGTATCCGGGACAGTGACGACGACCGGGCCGGCGACGGCGCCTCCCCGGAGCGTCGAATCGTTGAGGCGCAGGATGGTCTCGCGGTTCAGGGTGAGGCGGCGCGCTTGCTTCTTCATCGGGGTCTCTCCTTTCAGAGTGGGATAATCCGGGCTCTGCGGGCTCTGCTACTAGGAGTGCGCCGGCGCTACGACTTGGGGACGGGGAGGCTCCGCACCGTCTCGTTGAACGTGCGGAGGAAGGGGGTGTCCGGGTAGTAGTAGAAGGAGCCGACCGGGCACCCTCCCTGAGGGCCGCAGAGCGGGGTGACCGTCCGGTCGCGCTCGGCGTCGTGCCGCCAGTGGGTGCGCTGACGGAGGATGCGGGAGAGCTCGCCGCGGAAGCGGTCGTAGGCCTCGCCGTGCCAGACCTCGCGGACCGACTGCCGGAAGACGTTCCCGAGCTCGGCTCCCTGCAACAGGCAGCAGGGAGCGACCTGGCCGGTCGAGCGGACCAGCATCGAGTGCCAGCCGATCAGGCAGTGGGTGCCCAGCCCCTCGTTGGCGGCCTTCATCCGCTCCAGCCCGCGGGTGCGCCGGTGGTGATCGATCTTCTCGCGCAGTGTGAAATCGCTCCGCGCCGCCAGCCGGGCGAGCCGCCGGACGGTCGACAGCGCCTTGCGCTCCTCGCCGAGCTTGACGCCGATCCGCGTCACGCGCTCCGAGAGGTCCTGCTCGAAGCTGTTGACGACGTCGATCTTCCGGTACTCGTCGCGCCGCAGGAGATCCTCGTAGAGCTCGAGCATCTCCTCGGTCTCCGCCGCCGACATCCGCTGCTCGGGGGCCAGGCCGGCGAGACCGTTGTACAGGATCGAGTCGACGCCGGCCTCGCGGGCGAGGCGGTACATCTCGGGGATCTGCCGGAAATTCTCTTTCCAGACCAGGAACTGGAGCTTGACGTGCGGCCGGCGGGCACCCCGGCGGCGCTTGGCGTCGACCAGGGCGCGGAGGTTGTCCACCACCCGCTGGAAGTTGCGCTCGTTGGTCTGCATCATGGCTCCGTAGGTGGGCGCGTCCGCCGTATTGAGGCTGACCGTGACCTGCTCGCAGGTACCGATCAGCAGCTCGGCGATCTCGGAGCGGAGGAGGACGCCGTTGGTGGTGAGGTTTTCGATCGGCAGGCCGGTGGCCTGAATGGCGCGTAGGAAATCGTGGATCTTGCGGTGGAACAGCGGCTCGCCGCCCCCCGACAGGCGGATCGCCCGCGTCCCCATCTCCTTCAGCTCGCCGAGCATCTCCTCGAGGCGGAGGAGAGGGATCTCGTCCTTGCCGCGGAGCGCGGCGGTGGAGCAGAAAAAGCAATCGATGTTGCAGCGGTCCTGAGGGTGAAACTCGACATGATAAGGGCCGCCGTAGGCGACCCCGTCCTCGATCCCTTTGAGGATCGCGGCCTTGTCTTCGCGCGTCAGATGATCCCAGCCG
>DASWQX010000795.1:0-5985 GCA_036403495.1 Thermoanaerobaculia bacterium | reverse complement strand
AGGCGGCGACCGTGGTGTTGGTCACCGAGGCGGCGTTGATCGACCGGTAGGTGTGGCCGTTCAGGTCGAGGTTGAAGTGGAACTGCATCGTCTGGGTGGCCGGAAAGCCGGTGCCCGCCTTGTTCTCGACGATGGCGCTGGGACCGGCCTGGCGGGTGGTGTCGAGGCTGAACGTCGCGGCGCCGATCCCGTCAGCCTTGCCGGTGGAGAAGACGTCCTGCACCGTCAGGTTGGTTCCCTTGCGGCCATCCGACGTCACGAACGTCGTGCCGACGCCGGCGGTGAGATGGCCGGTGGTGGCGACGTGGACCGGCGGGCCGCCATAGATGTGGATGATGTGGTCCTTCGACCCGTTGCAGGTGACCGGCGGAACCGCGGCGGCCTGCAGGCTCACCGCTACGCCCACAGCCAGAACCGTCAGCGCGCCGGTGGCGATGCCAAAGCGCTTCCATGCAGCTTTCGTCATTCCTTCCTCCTTCTTGGATTGTCCCCGGAGAGGGACGGTTGATCTCTTCTTCAACTCCCTAGAGAGACCGCGGCCGCGACTGAAGAAGAGCCCTGCAATTGGTAGGGTGCACGCCCGGCAATATTGCGAGCCAGTGATTACGGTGAATCTGTGAATATCGCGATCGAGGCGGTAGTTGTAACCAATTTGTGATCCGCTTAAGTACGGAAAAGGCGATTCGACGGTACCATTCCGGCGTGCCGATCCGTGGCCATCTCTGGACCCTCGCTCCCCGCCTGCTCCACCGCCTGCGGCCGCCGCGGCTGCCCGTGGCGCGACCCTGGGAGACCACGGTCGCCGACCCCGTGCGGGGCCCGGTGCGGCTGAGCGGCCTGCTGCGCGAAGTGCCCGGGAGCGCCGAAGTGCTGCTCCTCGTCCATGGCCTGGGAGGGTGCTCGGACAGCCACTACCTGAGCGCCGGCGTGGCCGCGGCCGAGGCGGCGGGCATCTCCTCGCTGCGGGTGAACCTCCGCGGCGCCGACCGGCAGGGGGAGGACTTCTACCACGCCGGCCTGACCGCCGACCTCCACGCCGCCCTGGCCAGCCCGGAGCTCCGGGGCTACTCCCGCGTCTACGCCCTCGGCTATTCACTCGGCGGCCACGTCGCCCTGCGCCTGGGGACCGAGGAGGGGGACCCCCGGCTCGCCGCCGTCGCCGCCATCTGCTCGCCGGTCGACCTCGCCCTCGCCCAGGCGGCCATCGATTCGCCGCCGCTCTGGATCTACCGCCACTACCTGCTGAACGGCCTCAAGGACATCTACGACTCGGTCGCCGCCCGCCACCCCGTCCCGCTCCCCCCCGCCGAGGTGCGCCGCATCCCCACGATCCGCGAGTGGGACGACCGCGTCGTGGCCCCCCGCCATGGCTTCGCGGACGCCGCCGACTACTACGCCCGCGCCAGCGTCGCCCCCCGCCTCCCCGACCTCCGCGTCCCCGCCCTCCTCCTGAACTCCGAGCACGACCCCATGGTCCCCGCCCGCGCCGTCCGCCCCGCCCTCCGACACCCCGCCCCCCGCCTCACCGTCCGCTGGATCGCCGGCGGCGGCCACGTGGCGTTCCCACGGGCGATGGGAGTGGATGGGTGGGTGGTGGGGTGGTTGCGGGGGGAGAATCAACGGAAGGGTTCCTGAGGCGCGGAGTTGGCCCTCATCACCCCGGCCCTCTTCTCCCAGCCCTCCACCCACCCTGCCGGGGAGAAGAGGGAGTGGTTAGTCTAAAAAAGCAAAGTTCAGACGTGTTGATCTTTGTTTTAGCCCCTCTCTCCCCGGTCGGGTGGGTGGAGGGCTGGGAGAGGGGTTGGGGAGTGAGGGGCTTTTTTTACTTCCCCTACCCCCCCAACCGCTCCGCCAGCCGCGTGAACCGCGGCCTTACCCGCTTGTTCCCCACCGCTACCCGCAGCGCCCGCTCCTCGCCGACCAGGATGGCCAGCCGCTTCGCGCGCGTCAGGGCGGTGTAGAGGAGGTTGCGCTGGAGCATCACGTAGTGGGTGGTGTGCAGCGGGATCACCACGCAGGGGTACTCGCTCCCCTGCGACTTGTGGATCGAACAGGCGTAGGCCAGCGTCAGCTCGTCGATCGAGCCGAAGTCGTAGACCACCTCGCGGTGGTCCACCGCCACGGTCACGATCTGCTCGACCTCGTCGATCGCCTTCACCCGGCCGATGTCGCCGTTGAAGACTTCGAGATCGTAATTGTTCCGCACCTGCATCACCTTGTCCCCAACCCGCAGGCTGTGGCCGCCGCGGGTCACCGTCACCCCTTCGGGATTCAGCAGGTCGCGCAGCACGGCGTTCAGGTTGTCGGTGCCCAGCGGGCCGCGGTTCATCGGCGTCAGCACCTGGATCTGGTCGACCGGATTGAAGCCGAACTTCCCCGGGATCCGCTTGGAGACGAGCTGCGCCAGCGTCTCCACGATCTCCGCCGGCTCCTTGCGCTCGATGAAGAAGAAGTCGCCGTCGCTGTCCACCGACTCCAGGATCGGCATCGAGCCCTGGTTCACCCGGTGGGCGTTGACCACGATCAGGCTCCGCTCGGCCTGGCGGAAGATCTCCGTCAGCCGCACCACCTCCACCGCCTCCGAGCGGATCATGTCGCCGAGCACCCGGCCCGGACCCACCGACGGGAGCTGGTCGACGTCCCCCACCAGGATCAGCCGCCCATGGTCCGGCACCGCCTTCAGCACGCGGTAGGCGAGCACCGTGTCGAGCATCGACGCCTCGTCCACGATCAGCAGGTCGCAGGAGAGCGGGTGCTCGCGGTTGCGGTCGAACTGCCGGGTCTGCGGATTGAACTCCAGCAGCCGGTGGAGGGTGGTCGCCTCGGCGCCCGTGGCCTCCGCCAGCCGCTTGGCCGCGCGGCCGGTGGGAGCGGCCAGCAGCACCCTCTGCCCCTTGCGGTCGAGGATCTTGACGATCCCCCGCACCAGCGTCGTCTTGCCGGTGCCCGGGCCGCCGGTGATCACCAGCATCTTTCGGGTCAACCCGGCGCGGATCGCCTGCCGCTGCTGGCGGGCGAGCGCGATCTTCTCCGCCTTCTCGAACCAGTCGAGCGCACGGTCGAGATCGATCTCCATCGGCAGCATCGGCTGGATCAGCAGCGTCCGCACCCGCAGCGACACCCCGACCTCCGCCGCATGGAGCGACTTCAGGTAGATCGCCGGATCGGCGGACTCCGGGATCTCCTCGACCACGATCTGCTCCATCTCCGCCAGCGCCGCCACCGCCGTCTCCACCTGCGCCGCCGTGGACCCGAGCAGCTTCTCGGCCTCCTCGATCAGCGCCTGCCGCGGCAGGTAGAGGTGCCCGCGGTCCCCCCCTGCCCCCAGCAGGTAGAGCGTGCCCGCCTCGATCCGCTGCGGCGCGTCCGGCGGGATGCCCAGCGCCGCGGCGATCTTGTCCGCCGACTTGAAGCCGATGCCGTGGATGTCGTTGGCCAGCCGGTAGGGGTTCTCGCGCACCAGGTTGGTGGCCTGCGCGCCGTAGGCCTTGTAGATCTTGATCGCGTAGTGGGTGGAGACGCCGTGCGACTGCAGGAAGATCATCACCTCCTTGATCTCCCGCTGCTCCTCCCAGGCGCGCACGATCTCCTTGCGCCGCTTGGGGCCGATCCCCTCGACCTCGGTCAGCCGCTCCGGATGGTTCTCGATCACGTCGAGGCACTCCAGACCGAACGCCGCCGCCATCCGCGCCGCCATCACCTTGCCGATCCCCCGGATCAGCCCCGAGCCCAGGTACTTCTCGATCCCGTTGAGGGTCGCCGGGGTCACCGTGGCATAGGAGGAGACGCGGAACTGCCGCCCATACTTCGGATCGGTGATCCACCCGCCGGTCAGCCGCAGGTTCTCCCCCGGCTGCACCCCGAGCAGGTTGCCCACCGCCGTGACCAGGTCGCGGTATCCCGCCACCTGAACCCGCACCACGCTCCAGGCGTTCTCCTCGTTGGAGAACACCACCCGCTCCAGCACTCCTTCGAGGCTGGTGGCGTCGCGGTTCTGGGATTCGAAGGGGAGGGTCATGCCGGGGAGGCGCCAGTTTATGACATTTGGGAGGCGCGGCTTATAAACCTCTCCCAGGATCGGGGGCGTTCGTGGCCTGCGACCTCACCCTCGGTCCCTCTCCTGAAGGAGAGGGAGGGCCTGACGGGGGCCGCGTCGCAGTCGTCCCCCTTCTCCTTTTAGGAGAAGGGAATAGGGGATGAGGTCGCAGGCTGCGGAGGCCGATCGAAGCGCCCCCTCTTCTCCCGGTCGGGGGGAGGGCGATGGGAGAAGAGGGCCGGGGTGATGAGGCGCTCCCCCTACACCTCCGCCGCGTGCAGCTTCTCCTTTTCCATCTGCGCCGCCACCAGGCTGGCGTAGACGCCGTTGAGGGCGATCAGCTCTTCGTGCTTCCCCTGCTCGACGAGGCGGCCGTCGTCCATCACCAGGATCAGGTCGGCGTGGCGGATGGTGCTCAGGCGGTGGGCGATGACGATGCGGGTGGCGCGCAGGGCCTCGAGCTCCTGCTGGATCTCACGCTCGGTGCGGGTGTCGAGGGCGCTGGTGGCCTCGTCGAGGAGCAGGATGGCCGGCCGGTGGACCAGCGCGCGGGCGAGCGCCAGCCGCTGCCTCTGGCCGCCCGAGAGCGAGGCGCCGCCGTCGGCGAGGATGGTCTCGTAGCCCATCGGCATCACCACGATGTCGTCGTGGATGTGGGCGAGCTTGGCCGCCTCCACCGCCCGCGACAACGGCAGTGAGGGGTCCGAGAGGGTGACGTTCCCGCGGATGCTGCTGCCGAAGAGGTAGGGGTGCTGCGGCACCACGCCGACCTGCCGGCGCACCGAGCGGAATTCCAGCTCGGCGAGGTCGATGCCGTCGAAGAGGATCCGCCCCTCGGTCGGCGGATAGAGGCCGACCAGCAGGCTCGCCAGCGTCGACTTCCCCGCTCCCGACCGCCCGACCAGCGCCACGAAGCGGCCGGGGGGGATGTCGACCGAGAGCTCGCGGACGGCGAGCGGCGACAGCGAGCCGTAGCGGAAGCTGACGTTCTCCAGCCGGATCCCTCCCTTGAGGCGGGGCGCCGGCTTGACGGTGGTCGGGTCCTGCTCGCGCGGCGTCTCCAGCACGTCCTCCAGGCGGTCCATGTAGCTGCCGAGGAGCTGGAACTGGAAGGCGTTGGTGATCAGCGTCGAAAGGGGCGTCAGGAAGCCGGCGGCCAGGGCGTTCAGGGCCAGCATGGTGCCGAGCGTGAGCTGGCCGTGCAGGACCTGCACCGCGCCCCAGACCAGCACGACCAGCGGCGAGGCGGTCGCCAGGGCCGAGAGGATCGAGTCGACGAAAGCCTGCAAACGGCCGCGGGCGAGCGAGATGTTGAGCACGTCCACATAGAGGTGGGACCACTGCTCCACCGAGCGGTGCTCGGCGCCGGCCGCCTTCAGCGTCTCGATGCCGGCGAGCAGGTTGACCTGGTAGCTCTGCGAGCGCGCCTCGGTCTGCAGCGAGCGCGACATCAGGTCGCGCGTCTTCTTGCGGGTGAACAGGAAGAGGCCGACGCGGAAGGCGCCCAGCAGCACCACCAGCAGCCCCATCGTCGGGCTGGCGATCAGCAGCAGCACGAGATAGAGGGTGACCATCAGGCCGTCGAGGACTCCGGAGAGCGCGCCCGAGGTGAGGATCTCGCGCACGGTGGCGTTGCTCCCCATCCGCATGATCAGGTCGCCCGCCGAGCGCTGCTGGAAGAAGGCGTACGGAAGGTCGACCAGGTGGTCGAGGAAGTCCAGGGTCATCCGCGCGTCGAGGTGCGTGCGCATGTAGAGCAGCAGGAAGGAGCGCAAGAGGGACGACAGGAAGCTGAAGCCCACGATCGCCGCGAGGCCCGCCGCCAGGAGCCCCAGGAGCTGGAGGTCGCCGCGCGGGATCACGCGGTCGACCAGGGAGCCGATCAGCAGCGGCACCGCGAGGGCGAAGAGCTGCACCATCCCCGAGGTGACGACGATCCGCTTCAGGAC
>DASWQX010000794.1:0-4138 GCA_036403495.1 Thermoanaerobaculia bacterium | reverse complement strand
AAATCGAGGCCGGAGCGGCCAGCGGGGGCGGCGGGATCGGCGGGGTCGGACGGGGTGGGCGGAGCGGCGAGAGCGGTGACCATAGCTTTCCTTTACGACTTGTACGGCTTCCCTTTACGCCTTGTTGAGCACCCAGTCGGCGATCACCATCTTCTGGATCTCGCTCGTGCCCTCATAGATCTCGGTGATGCGGGCGTCGCGGAAGTAGCGCTCGACGTTGTACTCCTTGGTGTAGCCGTAGCCGCCGTGGATCTGCAGCGCCTTGTTGGTGACGCGCTGGGCCATCTCGGAGGCGAACAGCTTCGCCTGCGAGGCCTCGACGGTGTAGCGCTTCTGGTTCTCCTTGGCCCACGCCGCCTTCCAGGTGAGCAGGCGGGCGGCGTCGAGCTCGGTCGACATGTCGGCCAGGTAGAACTGGATGGCCTGGAAGTCGGAGAGGTGGGAGCCGAACTGCTCGCGCTCCTGGGAGTAGGCGAGCGCTTCCTCGAAGGCCCCCTGGGCGATGCCCACCGCCTGCGCCGCGATGCCGATGCGGCCTCCGTCGAGGGTGGACATGGCGACCTTGAACCCCTCGCCCTCCTCGCCCAGGCGGTAGCGGGCGGGGATGCGGAGGTCCTGGAAGGCCAGCTCGGAGGTGCCGGAGGCGTTGACGCCGAGCTTGAACTCGTGGGTGCCGTGGCTGTAGCCGGTGGTGTCCGCGGGGACGATGAAGCAGGTGATCCCCTTGTGCTTCTTGGCGAGGTCGACGCTGGCGAAGACCAGGGCCACGTCGGCGTCGGTGCCGTTGGTGATGAAGATCTTGTTGCCGTTCAGGACATAGTCGTCGCCGTCGCGCCGCGCCGTGGTGCGGATGCCCGCCGGATCGCTGCCGGCGCCAGGCTCGGTCAGGGCGAAGCAGCCGAGCTTCTTGCCGGAGGCCAGCGGCTCCAGAAACTCCTTCTTCTGCTCGTCGGTGCCGAACTTGAGCAGCGGATCGCAGACCAGGGAGTTGTTGACCGACAGGATGACGCCGGAGGTGGCGCAGACCCGGCTGATCTCCTCGATGACGAGGCAGTAGGAGACGGTGTCCATGCCGGCGCCGCCGTGCTCTTCCGGCACGCTGACCCCGGCGAGACCCAGCTCGCCGGCCTGGTCGAAGAACGCGCGCGGGAACTCGCCCGACTCGTCGATCTCCTTGGCGCGCGGGCGGACGACCTCCTCGGCGAACCGGCGGACCGTCTCCTGCAGCAGCTTCTGCTCTTCGGTGAGCTCAATTCTCATGGCTTTCCTTTGTGAGTCGCTTGTGCCAGTCGGCTGGCGGGAGGGCCCGCGAGGACCCGGAGGCCGATGGTAGCAACGCGCCGTCAGGGGGGTCAAGGAAGAGGGGGTTGGCGTACAATCCCGCTCCATGACTACGAACGAGCCTTTGCAGTACACGGAGACCGAGGTCCGCAGCTATCTCCCCACCGGCTGGGCCCTGGCCGGCAACCCGGGCGGGGATTGGGATGCCAAGAAGAAGGTCTGGAAGGCGACGGTGCTCGACAACGTCGACTTCGACTGGCCGGTGGAGGTGACCGCCGACGAGATGAGCAAGCACGGCCGACTCGAGGCGCTACGGCTGGCGATGGACCGGGTGTTCCGCGAGCGGCTGGGGTAAAAGCCCCTCACTCCCCCGGCCCCTCTCTCCCAGCCCTCCACCCACCCTACTGGGGAGAGAGGGGAGAAGCATTTGCGGCCTGCGACCTCACCCTCGGTCCCTCTCCTGAAGGAGAGGGAGGGCTAGACTGGAAGGAAGGTTCCCGAAGGCGTTCCCCTTCTCCTTCAGGAGAAGGGGCTAGGGGATGAGGTCGCAGGCCACGCAGGTGGAGCGGAGGGTCTAGTCCCCCTTCGCGCTCCACGGCGGCACGACGCCGTTCGAGCGGGCGTAGGCGATGGCCTGGCCGAGGTGCTCGTGGGCGTGGGTGACGACGATCAGCATGGCGTCGCGGACGGTGGCGTCGTGACCGAAGATGTTGATCTTGTTGTTGAGGTCGGCCTCGGACGCCGCCGAGATGGCCGCGCGGACGTGCTGGAACGACTTGGTGAGGGTGTCGATCGTCTTCGCCTTGTCGCCGCCCATCTCCTTCTCGAAGGTGCGGGGATCGAGGCCGGCGGGCATCGCGACCGTGCTCTTCCAGATCGTCGGGAAGAAGTAGTTGGCGGCCGCTACGTGATTGAACACCTCGCCCACCGAGCGCACGCCCTCGCCCGGCTTCCAGCCGTACTTCTCGGCCGGAATGGCGTTGGCCAGTTGCAGAAGCTTGTCCTGGGCCTGGTCGATCTGGAACAGCAGCGACCCGCGGACGCCGTCGACCATGGCCGGCGCCGGCTTGGCGGCTTCCGGCTTCGTGGTGGTGGTCGTGGTGGTGGTGGTCTTGGTCACCTTCTTCTCAGCGGTCTGGGCCATTCCGGGCAGCGCGAGGGTGGCGGCGAGCGCCAGCGCCATGGCGGCGGTGGAACCGAATCTCTTCATCGTGGTCTCCTTTGGGAAGGGAAAGCTGAAACGAAAGGCGGATTCTAACCCGATCCCCCTGCGGAGCGGTCGCCCGGACTAGAATCGGACTTTCGGAGCGCTTTTCGGAGGTAGACCCCGCTTGCTGACGACCCTCACCGTGCTCGGCAGCGTCGCCGTGCTGTCGCTGCTGATCGTGATCCTCTCCGTCCTGCGACGGCGGTTCTTCTGGGTGCGGCAGCTCGCCTTCCCGCTCTCCGTGGCCGCCGCCGTGGCCACGCTGGAGGTGGTCACCCTGCTCCAGCCGGGGTACATGATGGCGGGGGTCGGCCGCCTGCTCGACTGGGCGTGGCTGTTCCTCGGCCTGATCACCATCTTCCGGCTGCTCGGCCTCTACCTCTTCGACGTCCACCTGACGGCGAAGAAGGGGATGAGCCTCCCCTCGCTGCTGCCGGCGGTGGCGATGACCGTGATCTACCTGGCCACCGCCTTCGTCACGCTGCGGATGAGCTTCCCGAAGCTCGACGTCACGGCGCTGATCGCCACCAGCGCGGTGACCTCGTTGGTGCTCGGCCTCGCCCTCCAGCCGATCCTCGGCAACTTCTTCGCCGGGCTGGTGATCAGCATCGAGAAGCCGTTCCGGATCAACGACTGGATCAAGGTCGGCGAGCAGGAGGGGCGGGTGGCGGCGATCACCTGGCGCACCACCCACCTGAGGACGCGGGACAACGACAACCTGGTGATCCCGAACAGCAAGATGGCGGACGAGCGGGTGCTCAACTATTACTACCCGCACCCGGTCCACCGCGAGAAGGTGCGCGTGGGGGTAGGCTACGGCGAGCCCCCTTACCGCGTGCGGCGGGCGCTGCTCGACTGCGCCGCCGGCGTCCCCGGGATCCTCGACAAGCCGGCCCCGGACGTCCTGCTGGTCTCGTTCGAGCCGAGCTCGATCCTCTATGAGCTGCGGGTCTGGATCGACGACGTGGCCCAGAACCAGCGGATCACCAGCGATCTGCGGGCGCGGATCTGGGAGGAGCTTCGCCGCGAGGGCATCGACATCCCGTACCCGATCCAGACGGTGGAGATCGCCCGCTCCGGACGGTCCCGGCCGGAGATCCCCTCGGACGCGCCGCGCCCGGCGCGCCTGTACGTGGCCGAGGGGCCGGAGCGCGGCCGGGCGCTGACGCTCGACGCCGGCAACCCCGAAAAGGCCATCGCGACCGTGGGGCGGTCGCGCGCCTGCGACCTGCCGCTGAGCGATCCCAACGCCAGCAAGGAGCACCTGCGGCTGGCCTGGGAGGAAGGCGCGTGGGTGCTCACCGACCTCGGCAGCAGCAAGGGGACGCGGGTGAACGGCAAGCCGGTCGAGCGGGCCGTGCTGGCGCCGTTCGATCGGATCGCGGTGGGAGATACCGTTATGATCTTTGAAGCATGACGGAAACCATCGGTCCCTATCGAGTCCTGGAGCTGCTCGGCAAGGCCGGCCAGTCGGCGGTCTACACCGCCGTGGCGCCGGAGGGGCGGACGGTCGCGATCAAGCTCTTCCCCCGCCGCCTGGCCGACGATCCGGCGGCGGTCGAGCGCTTCCATCGCGAGCTGCGGGCGATCCTGCCGGTCTCCCGCCATCCCAACCTGGTGCAGCTCCTGGACACCGGCCAGGAGGGGGAC
>DASWQX010000793.1:0-1590 GCA_036403495.1 Thermoanaerobaculia bacterium | reverse complement strand
CGCCGGCGGCGGCGCTCGCCGGCCTGGTCGCCGCCGCGCCGTACGTCAACCGCGACCCCTGGCGGCAGGAAGCGCTGCTCGGCCTGCTCGAGCGGCTGGCGCGGCGGGTGCCCGCCTACGAGCTGACCTTCTCCCTGACCGGGGACCCCTGGGCTATACTGCGGTCGATCCCCCCACGAGAAGCGCCATGACAGCGATCACCCCAGCGACCGTCCTCCAGCGGCGGAGCGACGTGCGCTACCGCAAGATCGAGGGCGAGGCGGTGGTGCTCCGCCAGTCCGCGGCCGAGGTCCTGGTGCTCAACGAGGTCGGCGCCGCGGTGCTCGACCTCGCGGACGGCGAGCGCTCGGTCGGCGACTGGATCGCCGCCCTCGCCGCCGAGTACGAGGGGGATGCCGCGGCGCTGGAGCGCGACGTGCTCGACTTCGCCGCCGAGCTCGCCGAGGCCGGCCTGCTGGAGCCCGTCTCTTGAGCCTCGCGCGGGTGGTCGCCACCGCTTGGCGTCAAAACCTGCTGTTCTCCGTGCTGGTCGAGCTGACCTACCGCTGCAACCTCGACTGCTTCTTCTGCTACAACGACCTGGCGGCGGCGGGCGCGCCGCTCACCCGCGACGATTACTTCCGCCTGTTCGCCGAGCTGCGGGAGCTGGAGGTGATGAACCTCACCCTGTCGGGGGGGGAGCCGCTCGCCCACCCCGACTTCCTGGCCCTCGGCGCACGAGCCCGCGAGCTCGGCTTCGTGGTGCGGGTCAAGTCCAACGGCCACGCCCTGCGCGGCGAGCTGGCCCGCCGCCTGCGCGACGAGGTCGATCCCTTCCTGATCGAGGTCAGCCTGCACGGCGCCCGCGCCGCCACCCACGACCGCCAGACGCGCGTGCCCGGCAGCTTCGACCGCCTGGTCGCCAACCTCGGCGAGCTGCGGGCGCTCGGGTGCCGGGTGAAGCTCAACAGCACCCTCACCCGCTGGAACGAGGGGGAGATCGAGGGGATGTTCGCCCTCGCCGACGAGCTGGGCCTCCCGCTCCAGGTCGATCCGGAGGTGACGCCGCGCGACGACGGCGACCGCGAGCCGCTCCAGGTGTCGGCCAGCCGCGAGGGGGTGCTGCGGCTGTTCCGCCTCCAGTTCGCCCGCGGCCGGGCGGCTGAAAGCGATCAGGTCGTCCAGATCTCCCGCGGCGGCGACGACGGCACGGTCCCCACACCGGTCGACAAGCACTGCGGCGCGGGCTCCGCGGGGCTCGCGATCGATCCCTACGGCAACGTCTATCCCTGTGTCCAATGGCGGCGGCCGGTGGGCAACCTCCATCGCCAGGGGATCCGCGAGATCTGGCAAGGGTCCGCCGGGCTCGCCGAGGTGCGCGATCTGACGGTGCGGGTCAAGGAGGGGCTCGACGCGCGAGGGGAGGGGAGCCACCTGCTCAACTTCTGCCCCGGCTCGGCCGCCGCCCACGGCGGGAGCCCGCTGCGGCTCTACCCCGCGGCGGTGCAGCGGCGGGAGGCTCTGGAGCAGGTGATGGGGGAGGAGGGGAGAGTGCGGTTGCCGGTGGTGCGGTAGGGTTACGACGAGATCGGCCCGGACGCGCAGAGGCCG
>DASWQX010000792.1:0-2099 GCA_036403495.1 Thermoanaerobaculia bacterium | reverse complement strand
GCTCGGTATGGAACCTTACGATGCTCTTGACACCCTGCGCGCCTTCCGTAACTCGCTCTACGAGTGTTTTGATCGGCGCGCCGATGCTTTGTTCGAACTGACCGACGCCCTCCTCACCGCGGGTGTCGTCCCTTCTCCCGCTCACCTGAGCCTCCAACCCTCGCACCGCCGCCGGTGGGGCAGCCTTTACGCCGCGTTGGATCGGGGGCGGATCGAGGACGAAGCTCTGCGGGAATTGCTCGCCCGCTATCCGCTCGCCAGTGGCGGAGGCGAAGAAGCGCCCGTCTACGCCGTGGACGTGAGCGTCTGGCCTCGCTGCGATGCGGAGAGCAGCCCCCAGCGAGGCTACTACTACCACCCTTCGCGCCACTCCGCTGGGCAGCCCATCGTGGCCGGATGGGCTTACCAGTTCATCGCCCGGCTCACCTTCGTCCGTGAGAGCTGGACCGCCCCCGTGGATGCCAAGCGCGTACCTCCCACGGAGGACGCCAACATGGTCGCCGTCGAGCAGGTGAAGGGTTTGCTCGCCCGGTTGCCCAAGGGAGAGACCACGGCGGACCACGGCGGCGGCGGCGGCGGCGGTCCCCCTCTTCGTCTTCGATGCGGGCTACGATCCCGTGAAATTGCAACAGGGACTCGAGGAGAGCCGCGCACAGATCCTGGTTAGGCTGCGAGCGGGGCGTTGCTTCTACGCCGATCCGCCACCCCCGGCCCCCACCGGACGCCACCCTCGCCACGGGCCGAAGATGAAGTGCGCCGAGCCGAATACCTGGCCCGAGCCCTCAGCCGAGTGGACGTGCCAGGATGGCGGCTACGGGACGGTGCGGGTGCGCGCCTGGGCGAACTTGCACCCCAAGGTCCAAGCCCACGCGGGCCGCGGCAGCCGTGGCCCCACGCCGATCGTGCGCGGAACGCTTGTGTTGGTGGAGGTGGAGCGGCTGCCCCGCGGCGAGAGGCGGCGAGAGCCGCGGGTTCTGTGGCTATGGTGGCACGGTCCCGGCGGGATCACACCGGATCTCCTGGATCTGCTCTGGCGGGCCTATGCCAGGCGCTTTGACATAGAGCACACCTTCCGCTTCCTCAAGCAGAGCTTCGGGTGGAGCACCCCTCGGGTGCGCCATCCCGAGCAAGCCGACCGCTGGAGTTGGCTGGTGCTCATCGCTTACACGCAGCTCAGGCTGGCGCGGGCATGCGTCGAGGATCGGAGGCTACCGTGGGAGAGGCGCTACGAACCCGGCCGCCTGACGCCGGTGCGGGTCCGTCGGGGGGTTTTGGCGATTTTGCCGGAGCTGGGGACGCCCGCGAAGCCGCCGAAACCCTGCGGGAGATCGCCCGGGCGGCCCAAAGGGCGCCGTTCGGGCCGGGCGAAGCGCTACCCAGCCCTCAAAAAGAGCGCCTGAGCCCGCGAAGACCGCGAACGCGAGAGTTCTGCGATGGACATAAAGCCCATCGCAGAACTACTCGTGGTTAAAACACAAGCTTAGAGCCTGTGTGAGAAGGCAGGTTCACGGGTAGGACAAAGAGATGATTAGGAAATCTTATCCCACCGACCTCACTGATGAGCAATGGGCTCGCATCGTTCCTTTGATCCCTCCGGCCAAGCCCGGTGGTCGCCGACGTACGGTGAACGTCCGCGAAATCGTCACAATGCCATCCTCTACTTCGTGAGGACCGGTTGCCAGTGGAGGAACCTCCCCCACGATTTCCCGCCCTGGGGCACGGTCCACTATTACTACCGCCGTTGGCGGCTCGACGGAACCTGGCAGAAGGACGACACTTTGCGCGAGCAGGTTAGGACCGAAAAAGAGAGGCGCGAAGCTACCCCGAGCGCGGCCATCATCGATTCCCAAAGTGTGAAGACCACCGAAAATGGGGGCCTCGCGGTTATGACGGGGGCAAGCAGATCAAGGGGCGCCGAAGCGCCATCTACTCGTCGACACTATAGGACTGATCCTCGCGGTAGTGGTTCACGCGGGCAACATCCAGGATCGCGACGGAGCGAAGCTGCTCTTTGGGCGGCTGCTGGGTCGATTTCCCCGTCTTAAGCTGATCTGGGCGGACGCGGCCTATGAGGGAGAGCTCGTGGAGTGGGTAAAGAC
>DASWQX010000791.1:0-2577 GCA_036403495.1 Thermoanaerobaculia bacterium | reverse complement strand
ACCCCCGCCCATGTCTGGATCAGATCGCCGTGGATCAAGCCCAGGGTTCCGAGCGCGACCAAGGTCACGGCGAAGACCGCAGGGCCGACGCTTGCGATGTCAGGCCGCGAGGCTGGTGGGCTCATCATCAGTTGGCGGCTTCAACCCAAGCAAGTTTCGGGGCTCAGCCCATCCGATCGTAGCATGAGGTATCTGGACCCGCCTGCTATCCTGCCGCCTGCGGGGAGGAGCCGAGGCCCCCAGGAGATGCCGGCGAGCACGGCGCCTCGCCCGCCGCTTACCGCATTCCCGTGAGACTTTAAAGCTATTGAAATTCTTCTTTAATCATGATAGAAATACTCCTGCGTGAGCGGTGGATGGGACCCGGGTCCGACTGTCTTGTCCTCAGTACGCCTCCGGAAGGTCCGGAGGCGATTCGAGGCGGGTGTGTGGGGAATGACACGTCATCGACGGAAGGAGCCGAGCTGTATGCGATTAAAGTCAGCCCTGTATTGCCTATTTCCTGCCACGTTCTTCCTGCTGCCCGGCGCCGGGTCGGCCACGATCTGCGGGGACGCCTATTACAACCACACCATCAACTGGCCCCGAACGTCCGACCTTTACTTCACCGTGGCCGGAGCGCCGGCAAGCACCTGCGGTGACCTCTATGTCTCCCGGAACGGCAGCGCCTACCAGAAAACCGCCGGCTGGATCTGCACCGACGGCGCGGGTACCGCGACCAAGGGACCCTGGACCTACGCCAGCCAGACCGGCGATGAGACCGCCTACGGCTATATCGACTGGGGGACCTGCATTTCTCCGACGGTCGAGCACATCTGGGATGTCTCCAACCCCACGGCCACGATCTCTTCGAGCGCTCCCTCCAATTTCTATGGCAGCGCCTCGGATAACACCTGGGGGGCAGGATTCGACTCGTCCTGGACCTTCTGCTATGGGGAGTACGCCGACGTGACCTCCCCCACCACCACGTGGTGGAACGGCTCCGGCTACTCCGGAACGTCGCAGACCCTGTGGACCATCACCTGCTCTGGAATGCCCAGCCACTCCATCAGTTGGTCGACCACGTCGGCCCAGCGACCCGCGCTTTCGGACCACCAGTCCGGACATCATTATGTCTGGACCGTCTGGATCTGGGACGGCGGCCACTGGGGCACGGCCTCCACCAGCTTCTGGTACTAGCCATCCGAGCTGTCCTGGCGGAGCGGAGAGCCCGGCGCCCAGCCGGGCTCTTTTCCTGTCAGGAGACCTTACGCTCGCCGCCGGGACGCCAAGGCGGGCGCTCTACTCCGCCATTTGCGCCACTGCCGTCGTCGCCGGCCCCGCCACCCGAAAACGCGCGCCGGCGAGCGTGCGCTCCTGGGGGCGCAGCGCCCACGAAGCCATGACGATCCCCAGGATGAGGATCGGCGCCACGACGTTGCCGAGGGGGTCGCGTACCGCCGCGTGGGCCACGGAGGCTGCCGTGAGGTCGAAGAACATGCCGGCGTACGCCCATTCCTTGAGCCGGGGGAGGCGCGGCGCCAGCACCGCCAGGGCGCCGAGGAGCTTCCAGACGCCGAGGAGGAGGATGAAGTGGGCGGGATAGCCGAGGTTGCGGATCCCCGCCACCGCTCCGGGCTGTCCCAGGAGCTGGAAGATCCCTCCCGAGCCGAAGACGAGGGCCGTCAGGCCCGTTGCCGCCCAGTAACCGATCGTGCGTCCCTTCATGGTAGAAACCTCCTGATCCGAAATGGTAAGTCGCCGCGTCACATCCGCCGTCCTTCGTCCGTCACCCTCTATGACGGAACGGGAAAGGAGGATGTGACCGGTGGACGAGCACTCCGGAACGAGCGAGCGGTTCGAGGCGCACCGGGGCCATCTGCGGACGGTGGCCTACCGGATGCTGGGCTCGCTCGACGAGGCGGACGACGCCGTGCAGGAGGCGTGGCTGCGGCTCGACCGCGCCGGCGAGGAGAGGGTCGAGAACCTGGGCGGCTGGCTGACCACGGTGGTGGCGCGCGTCTGCCTCGACCGGCTGCGCTCGCGCAAGGCCCAGCGCGAAGAGCCGCTGGGCTTCCACGTTCCCGACCCGGTCGTGGCGCGCGAGGACGGCGGCGACCCCGAGCACCAGGCGCTGCTGGCCGACGCGGTCGGGCTCGCGCTGCTCGTGGTGCTCGAGCGGCTGGCCCCGGCCGAGCGGCTCGCCTTCGTGCTGCACGACCTGTTCGCCGTCCCCTTCGAGGAGATCGCTCCCATCGTGGAGCGGACGCCGGCCGCGGCCCGGCAACTGGCGAGCCGCGCCCGCCGCCGGGTGCAGGGAACAGCCACGGCGCCCGATGCCCCACTCCGCCGCCAGCGGGAGGTGGTCGACGCCTTCCTCGCCGCCTCGCGCGGCGGCGACTTCGAGGCCCTGCTCACCCTGCTCGACCCCGACGTCGTGCTGCGGCTCGACCGCGGCCGGGCGGCGGCCGGAACCGCCATGGCGTCGCGCGAGGTGCGCGGCGCGCAGGACGTGATCGGCCTGGGGTTCCGGTTCTCGGCGGAGGGGTGGATCGCTCAGCCCGCGTGGGTCAACGGCGACGCCGGGATCGTGATCCG
>DASWQX010000790.1:0-4091 GCA_036403495.1 Thermoanaerobaculia bacterium | reverse complement strand
ATCCTCGAATACAGCGGCCAGGAATACGGTGGTCTTTGTCCGTTCAGCCACTTCGAGCAATGCATGAATGGGCACCGGCAGTTCTGCAAGAGCTAGCGCGTATTGTCTATAACCACGCATGTTGCCTCTCACCTTTTCTTCTAATTCTGCCACGGCATCACCTTGGGCCTCGCTGGCTTTGGCTAGATGCCAGATTCGATCTGTCTTCTCTGCTCCTCCTCCCTCCCGGAGCATGAATTTTGCGACTTCATATGCGGTGCCCTGCCTGAGCGCGGGCCGAGCTTTTCCGAGAAGTGAAGCCAGCGCCTCGGGCAGTTCTTCCGTGGAAATGATGTAAAGTTCCAATTTTAGGCCCGCCTTTTCGTCGTTTCAGTTGATGTTGTCTCAGTCGAACGCTGACCTACCGCGTGGAACAGCCTGTTTTTGCGAATGCAATCCCGAAAAAGGAGTGCGCCTCGCACGATACTTCCGAGAGCATCGGCTAACTCGGGGCTCATGGCCGTGGCCTCATTGCACTCCTTCAGAAGCAAGGAGCCGCGGACCAAGGTGTCGAGTGCGTCGTCCAGTCCATCGCGCCTGGGCTCCAGCCCAGGAGCCTCCGCCTCCGGCATCATTGCCTCCAGCGAAGCGATTGCCAGCGCCTCCAGTCTCACCCTGAGAGCGCTCCTCTCTCCTGAGCTCGGAGTGCGAAGCGGACGCCCTCCAGAATCAAGATAGGAGATTGCCGATCGCGCAGCGAGAACCGAGTCGGCGACAAGCGCCCTCAGCTTCGCTTGAAATAATTCTGGGTTTGTCAAGCGGACACAAAGCAGGATCGCCTTTGTCGTATCGAGCCCAACACTCTGTGCCGCCTTAAGGTCAAGACGACGTCGCTGCTTGATGATCCAATCAGCTTCAGACACTTGGATGGGAGAGGATCCGCTTTCGGATGCGGACCGGATGATGGGCGGGGAGGTAACTCGGAGAGTTATGGGGACCCTCGAATGCCTTTGCTCTTGCACGGCACCGGCGGCAGGCCTGTCTCGCTTCTTTGCGGTGCTGTAGATTGCTCCTCCTGGAAGACTCTTCAGCGATCTCGGAGTCTGGCAAACCCTCGCTCGAACCATACGGATGACATTCTCCTTTGCCTCCTGCGACATCGGCTGCGGAGCCTGGCCTCCTTGACCCAAATGCGCGATGGCGTAATGGGCCGCGATTCTTGCCTGCCGTTTGATATTCCTGGCCGCAAGATTCAGTTCCTCATATTTCAAGGATGATGCAAAGACAACGGCACGAACAGCAATCAGTCCGTGGATGATCGCCTCCTTGAGGGTGTCATAGGACGAGAACACTGGACTAGCAAGGCCTCTTGAGCACAACCGAAGGGGAGAAGCCGGCATCCTCGACTTCCGGGGATGGAGGTTCAGGCTCCGAAAATTCCGGATGCGCCCGGGCGAGCTCCCTGGCCCGCCGGCAGCACTCCTTGCAGCCGGAAAGGAGATGTCTGACGACCCGCATGTTCCCCGCCCTATCGAAGGTGCCGTTCAGAAATCGGTTAAGGGCCTCGTAGTCCAGATGGTCTTCTTCCATGACCTGCCTCGGCTCCCCGGGCGAAAAAGGGGCCGGCCCGAGGGCCGGCCAATCGTGTCTACAGGTACGTCTGCTACGCGCGCCAACGGTTACCGCTCTCTTCGAGCCCCTCAACAGACGCAGGGCCGGCGCCCAGGGCCGGTTCATGAAGGCGACGAAGCTCCTTCCCGGTCCGGCCCCCTGCCGCCCTGAGAGGTCCCATTCTGGACAGCGGGTAAGAACTTTGAGCCGTCCCCTAGAGACTTGCAGAAACTTCGCATGTAGAATCCACAAGAAATGGCGGGCAAACGTGTCACACCCCCGCCGTCCACGGCACTCAGTCCTTTGGAAGTCACTCATGAAGGGGAAAACGCATGATGGCCGGCAAGCTCACACACCGACAGCTTCTGGTTTCGATCCTGGCGCTCTGGTATGACCTGAGCTTCAAGGAGATCGGCGCCGCGGCAGGCATGCCGCAGAAGCTCGTGTCGCAGTGCCTGCGGCCGCTGGCCGGCCGGAAGGACCTCTCGGACCGGAGCTACGAGCGCCTGCTCAGCGGGCTTCCGAGCTCGCCGGCGGCGATCCACATCGTGGCGGCGTTCCTGGAGACCCTGGAAGCGCTGGAGAGCGACGATCTGACGCAGGAGGAGCGGGCGCTAGTCGAGGAGGCGGTGCTTGAGTCTCTGCGGCGGATTCGGAAGGCCCTCACCGAAGCCGTGAAGCTCTCCCGGGCCACCCCTGAACGCGGCTATCCCACCGAACCGGGCGAGGTCTCCCGCTGCCGGCATGAGGCGGACGCGCTCTGGCAACGTCTCAAGGACCTCCCCGAGGAAGCCCGGCTGGCCGTCGTCCAGGTGGCCGAAGAGTTTCAGACCTGGGCGCTCTGCGAGCGGGTCTGTCAGGAGTCGGCCTCGGAGGCGTCCCGGCAGGTGGAACGCGCGGCGGGATTGGCTCGGCTCGCCGAGGAGATCGCGGAGCGGGTTCCCGGGCCTGAGGGGTGGCGCGACCGTTTGCGAGGCCTCGCGCGGGGCCACTCGGCGAACGTGCTACGGGTCTTCGGGAACCTGAAGCCCGCCGACGCCACCCTCGAAGAAGCCCAACGTCTCTGGCGTGCCGGCTACGATCCCGACTCGGTCCTCGATCCCGGGCGGCTGCTCGATCTCGAAGCCTCCCTGCGGCGCGGCCAACGGCGCTTCGAGGAAGCTCTAGCCGCCCTGGACGAAGCGCTCGCGATCGGCCGCTCTCCGGGGCGTGTCCTGATCAAGAAGGGCTTTACCCTGGAGGTGATGGGCGAGTATGGGCGCGCCGTCGAAACGCTCCTTCAGGCGACTCCCCTGGTCGAGAGCCTGGACGATCCGCGCCAGCTCTACATGCTGCGGTTCAATTTGGCCGTCAACTTCACTCATACCGGGCGGTACGCCGAGGCCGCCGAGTTGCTGGAGCAGGTTCGCGTGCTTGCCGTGAGCCGAGGGGACGAGAACGAGATGATCCGGATCGGCTGGCTGGAGGGGCGCATCGCGGCCGGGCTGGGGAAGCACGAGGAGGCTTTGAAACTGCTGGATCAGGCGCGGAGCGAGTCGCGGAGCGGAAGATGGGATATGACGCGGCCCTGGCTCTGCTGGAAGAATCGGTTCTGCTTCTGGAAGAGGGCCGGCCCGCCGAGGTAAGGCAACGGGCCCGCATCTTGGTGGATGTATTCACGTCCCAGGACGTTCACCGCGAGGCCGCCGCCGCCCTTCTGGTCTTCCAGGAAGCGGCCGAAGGCGAGACGGCGACGGCCGAGCTGGTCCGCCGCCTGCTCGCCTTCCTTCATCGGGCCCGCCACGACCCGGGCCTCCGGTTTGCTCTATGAGCCGGATTTGCAGCGCCCGTCCGGGTCCATTCCGCAGCCTGCGTCGACTTGCGTTCGGG
Organism: Thermoanaerobaculia bacterium; assembly: GCA_036403495.1. Lineage (GTDB taxonomy): Bacteria > Acidobacteriota > Thermoanaerobaculia > Multivoradales > UBA5704 > DATARR01. The sequence continues at coordinate 632 of DASWQX010000790.1, read as the reverse complement.
GCGCAGGAGTCGGCACGCACCGCCCGTCCGGGTCCATTCCGCATCCTTCTTTGGTGATGGGCACGGTGTTCCAGAGGGAGTCCAAAAGGGTCCGGAGCGAACTGAGCAAGCTGGAAGGCGCGGCGAGGGACGAGGCGACGGCCAGGGCGAAGAGGGCTTTGCGCATGAGATGGGACCTCCGGTGCCAATCGCCGGCGAGCCACCCTGGCTCCCGGGTCTGCACGCTTCCACATCCTAGGTGCGGCGGGCTTGGCGGAGGGGTGAAATTTCTGCTTTTTTCTCGGGAGGCGCACAAATGAAGCGAGAGAACCTGCTGGCACGGCTGCTGCGGGCCCTGTCCGGAAAAAGTCAGGAACGGATCGCGGAGGAGATCGGAGTCCACCCGTCTCTCGTTGGGCAGATCGAGAATGGCCAACTCCCCACGCGCGACTATCTCGAAAGGCTAGCCCAGGCGGCAGGGATCACACTGGTGCAGGGTTGGGAGATCCTGAGCCGGTACGAGGCCTTCGTCCGATCACGGCGAAAGGGGCGAAGCGCGGAGATCCTGCTCGACGATATCGCCTCGGAGGTTCGTGCGAACGTCGTGGCGACCTACCACCGGCTCCTCTCTCTCCCGCTCCCCGCCGCCCTTC
>DASWQX010000789.1:0-7966 GCA_036403495.1 Thermoanaerobaculia bacterium | reverse complement strand
CGACGTTGCCTCCGGAGAGGACGATCCCGACCTTCCGGCCCGCCACATCCGGCACCTTGCCGTGGAGGAGAGCGGCGAAGGCGATCGCGCCGCCGGGCTCGACGACGATCTTCATCCGCGCGGCCAGCAGGGCCATGGCGCGGCGCATCTCCTCGTCGCTGGCGGTGAGGATGCCTTCCGTGAGCGCGGCGATGATCGCGAGCGTCCGCTCGGCGGGGCGGGTGGTCTGGAGGGCGTCGGCGATGGTGGCGGGGAGGGGGATGGTGACGGGGTGTCCGGCCGCGAGCGACCGTTTCACGTCGTCTCCGGTTTCGGGCTCCACCCCCCAGAGGCGGATCTTCGGGTTGAGCCCTTTCGCCGCCACGGCGCAGCCGGAGAGGAGGCCGCCGCCGCCGCAGGGGGTGACGATCACGTCGAGGTCCGGCACCTCCTCCAGGAGCTCCAGCGCGAGGGTCCCCTGGCCGGCGATCACCGCGTCGTCGTCGAACGGCGGCACCAGGGTGGCTCCCTGCTCCTCGACGATCCTGCGCGCGATCTCCTCCCGGCTCTCTCCGCCCACCCGGTCGTAGAGGATCACCTCGGCGCCATAGCCGCGGGTGGCGGTGACCTTGAGGGCGGGAGCGTCCTTCGGCATCACGATCGTGGCGCGAGCCCCGAGCTCCCGCGCCGCCAGCGCCACCGCCTGCGCGTGGTTTCCTGACGAGAAAGCCACGACACCCCGGGAGCGCTCCTCGGGCGTGAGCAGCGTCAGCCGCGAGAAGGCTCCGCGGGCTTTGAAGGCGCCCACCCGCTGGAAGGTCTCGCACTTGAAGAAGACCCTCGCTCCCACGCGCTCGTCGATCATCGCCGAGGTCAGCACGGGGGTGCGGTGAACGTGGGAACGGACGCGCTCGCGCGCGGCCTGGATGTCGGCGAGGGTGACGGTTGCGATGTCGCCGCTTACAAGGTCTGCCATGCCTCGTCCTCCTCGGGGCGAAGCCAATCCTTACCAAGCACCGACTCGCTGGCTTGGGCGGTATCGAATTCGGCCTCGGGAGTCCGTTCGATCTCGTTGAGCAGCAGATCCTTGGTCGTCATACTCGTAGCTTATCGAACCTGACCGCCGGTTTCGAGCCCCCCTGACCTCTCCTGCTTCGGCCGCCCCATCCCTTGCAGCGAGCGGGCCTCGATGAAGATCCGCTGGATCTCGGGGTGCTGGCGCCGGATCTCCTCTTCCAGGCGTTGGATCGACTCGGTGATCTGGCCCGGGTGGAGCCCGGCGCGGAAGTCGATCTCCAGGTTCAGCAGCACCTCCTCGGGGCCGAGGTGCATGGTGAGCGGGTCCCTCGCGGAGACCACGGCGTGGTCGGAGCGGACGATCTCCCGGATGCTGTCGAGGATCTCGGGGCTCACGCTCTCGCCGAGCAGCAGGCGCCGGCTCTGCTGGACCAGGAAGGAGGCGACCGTCGCCAGCAGCAGGCCGATCACGATCGAGGCGACGCCGTCGGTGACGGGGGTCTTCCAGAGCTGCCCGAGGAAGATCCCGAGGAAGGCCACGACCAGTCCGATGAGCGCCGCGGAGTCCTCGAAGAAGAGGATGACGATCGACGGGTCCTTGCTGGTGCGCAGGGCCTTCCAGATCCCCTTCTCTCGGATCTTCGGGCGGAGCTGCCGCATGGCGAGGATCCAGGAGATCCCCTCGAAGAGGAAGGCGATGCCCAGCGACGCGTAGCTCCAGACGGGGCTCTCCACCGGGTGGGGGTGGAGGAGATGGCTAATCCCCTCGTAGACCGACAGGCCGCCGCCTACGCCGAACAGCAGCATCGCCACGATCAGGCTCCAGAAGTACTGCTCCATACCGTGCCCGAAGGGGTGATCCGCGTCCGGGGGGCGCTGGCTCCGCCGGATCCCGAACAGGAGCAGGATCTGGTTGCCGGTATCCACCACGGAGTGGATCCCCTCCGAGATCATCGCCGAGCTGCCGGTGAACCCCGCGGCCACGAACTTGGTGGCCGCGATGGCGAGGTTCGCGGCCAGCGCGCCGTAGATGGCTACAGATTTCTCTTGTTGGGGCATGGCTTCACCGGACTGCCCGTGGGGCCTGCAAAGGGCGGGCCGCCACAGAAGGACCCGAAACGACGGACGGCCCGGAGCCGAAGCCCCGGGCCGGTGGATCTCGCAGGGTGAAGCTTATTACAGCGTGCGACTACAGCGCGTCGAGGCCGGCGTGGGTGGCCGGCTCGTTCTGCAGCCGTCGCAGGATGCCGCCGACGAGCCGGAGGATCTCCAGCGTCGCCTGGTCGCGTTCCAGGGCGTCCTGCAGCAGGTGGAGGGCGGAGAAGGCCTCCCGCTCGGCGCCGAGCACCCGGAAGGTGGCAACCATGTCGGAGACCAGCCCGCGGACCTTGGCGGTGTGCCCCTCGCGCAGCCAGACGCCGGCGAGGTCGAGCGAGATCAGGGACGCCTGGAAGGCGAGCCCCGAGTCGTCGAGGTCCTGCCGGATCTGCTGGAAGGTCGCCTCGGCGGTGACCAGATCGCCCAGGCCGGCGGCGATCTCGCCCTCGAGGCGGTGGAGCTTCACGAGGTCGAGCCAGGCGGCGTGCTCGGCGTAGAGCGGCCGCATCCGCTGGAGCTGGCGCTGGGCGGCCTCGTACTCGCCGAGCTCGACGCGGAAGAGCAGGATGTTGTGCAGCGTGTGGAAGACGAGCTTCGAGTCCCGCGCACGGTCGATCATCGGCAGGGCGCGGACGAGGAGCTGGAGCGCCTCCTCGGGCTTGCCGGCGTAGCCGGTGTACAGCCCCTTGAAGATGAGCGTCCGGCCGACCTCGTGGGCGTCACTGTGCCGGCGGTGGATGGCGTAGGCGATGTCGAGCATTCGGAACGCCTCGTTGAAGCGCCGCTGGTCGCAGTGCAGGGAGGCGTTCATGTCGGCGATCCGGGCGTAGAGCAGGGCGTCGCCCGTGCCCTGCTCGCGGAGGTCGAGGGCGCAGGCCATCGCCGCTTCCGCCTGCGGGAAGTCGTCGTTGATGCGGTAGGCGTTGGCCAGATCGGCCCAGGCGCGGGCCTGCATGTCGGTCCGCTGGCCGTCGCCGTGGAGAGCCGGATCGAGCCGGTCGGCCGCCTGCCGGGCGAGCTCCGCCAGTTGGAGCATCCCGGCGCGGTCGGAGTTGCGCAGCCCGCGGCTCTTCTCGAGCAGGAGCTCGCAGACGCCCCACGAGACCGCGCCGTCGGGCAGGACCGGGGCCTCCGAGCGGCGCAGGGCGCCGAGGATCTCCGCGACCGTCGCCACCGCGCCGTCGCGCTCGGCCGCCAACGCCTGGTCGCGCGCCAAGGCCCTGGTGAAGGCGGCTGAGATGGCGCGGTCGTACGCCTCTTCCTCCTGCGCCGAGAGCGCCCGCTCCGGCGCGGTGTCCGGGGTGAACATCGCCGTCGCCAGCGGCGACAGCTCGTCCTGGCAGTGCTCACAGCCGCTCAGCAGATGGCTCACCGTGGCTTTCGCCTCGGTGGCCGGCAGCCGGCTGAGCAGGAAGCCCTCCAGGGTCTCGCGGCGTGGATGATGTTCGCTCATCCGAATCTCCTAATAAAACAGTACGGCATCAGTGCAGCGGGTTCCGTGATTCTCTCACATCGACGCCGGGCTCAACCGTGCCCTAGCCACCACCGGTGAGCGAGTTGCCGTTGGGATCGATCCCCCACCCGCGGTCGGTGGGCGCCGGCGTCGTCGTCGTGCTCTTGCCGGGGATCTTGGAGCTCCGCGCGCTCTCCTGGTGGTGCGCCACGGGGGCCGGCAGTCCGGCCACCAGCGACCACAGGTGGCTGATCCGGTCCAGGAGATTCAAATTCGCGGCAGCGGCCGGTCGCGCGCCGGCGAACGACAGGGAAGTAACGATCGCCAGTGCAACAACTCCTCGGTGAACGATTCTCCGCTTCATGTCCTCTCCTTTTTGAGTCCCGTGATGCCGGTTCTCATCCCCGGTCAGCCCCGGTCCAGTCCAAAAAATGAGCCCTTACAGCTACCAGTGTCCCCAGGGACGAAAAACGAGCCGCTTTCGCGCACTGGCTTGGCGGTGGGTGCTCACACCGGGAGCACATAGGGCGCGATGACGAAGGAATGCCGCTCTGGAGGGAAGTCCCGCGTGTTCCGTGTAACCAGGCTCAGGGAATGGTAGTTGGCGAGCGCCGCCTGCAGCGCATCGGGCATCTTCCAGCGGTGTTCCCGGCGGAGCCGGGCCGCCAGATCCGCCACCGGCTTGTCGATGATCAGCGTCGGAAAGCGGTCGAGCAGGCCCAGCGCCCCCGCCATTCCGGATGAATCGAACCCCGTCAGCACCTCGGCCCGGGTGATCACCGACAAGGCTGCTTCCCTGGCGACCCCGGCGAGATAGCGGGTCGCTTCCTCCCGGCCGTTGAAATGGTCGATCAGGATCACGGAGTCGATCAGGTAGCGGAGCCCTTCCCGTCCTTCGGCGTCTCCTCCCACTCGCCGCGGATCGCCTGCTGGTAGGCGAGGCCGTCCCCCTCCCGCCAGCTTCCGGCGGTCTGCCGCAGGAGCTGCTCCAACGACGGCTCGGTCTCCGATGTCTCGCACTGTTCCCTGTACCGCTTGACCGCGCTGCGCACCAGTTGGGCCATGGTCAATCCCTCCTCCTTCGCTCTCCGGTCGAGCCATTTCTTGTCCTCGTCATCCAGGCTGATCAGGGTTCGGATCATGAGGACCTCCGATATCGACCATCGAATACGATATCACAATCGAGGCCCGAGTGAAACGAAAGGTGGATCTGCCTTGTACGGCAGGCCGGGAAAAAAGTCAAAGGAAGTCGCGGCAACTGGCAAGAAGACTCTGCTATAGCTTCACCACCGCCGCCTTGCGGCGGAGCTGGAGCACCTTGACGTCGGGGTCGACCAGAACGCGCTCGGGCTGGAAGCCGCAGGGAATCTCGACGGTCCGCTCCTCGCCGGCCGCCAGGGTCACGGTCTGGCGGCCGTCGTGGTAGAGAGGGTTCGGCTTGTTCTTGAGGAAGCGGTCGCCGCGGGCCGCCGCGACCTCGACCGCGACCTTGCCGGTGCCGGCGTTCTTCACCCGCACGGTTACCTTCCAGGCGTGGCCGCCGGGCGCCGCCACCGCGCGGGCGTCGCTCAGCCGATACTCGGGCACGACCACCTGATGGAACCACTGCTGCACGAAGGCGTCGTAGGCTTCCCGGTCGGGCGCGAAGGGGCGCATCGAGGCGGTGAAGTCCTGGAGCACCGGGTAGTCCGGACCGTTCCCCCAGTCGGCGATGAACTTCTTCAGCCCTGCGAGGTCGCGCTCGCGGCCGAGCTGCTGGTACATCATCCAGAAGACCCAGCCCCCCTTGTCGTAGGTCACGGTGGTGTCGCCGTCGTGCGAGCCGTCGATCTTGACCAGGGGGCGCTCGGCGTCGGCGCGGCGGGTGTCGCCGTAGTTCTCCTCGATCCGCTTGAGGAACTCCATGCGCGCCTGCGGCCCCTTGATCTGGTCGGTGAGCAGGGCGGTCGAGAAGTGGGCCATCCCCTCGGAGAGGAGGTTCCCTCCCGGCCCTTTGCCGGGGGTGAGCAGGTTGCCCCACCACTGGTGCGCGCTCTCATGGGCGGTGACCATGAAGACGGCGTCGGTCTTGACGTCGCTCTTGGTGAGGAAGCCGATCCCCTCCGAGAAGCTGATGTCGGTGGGGAACCCCTGGGCGTAGCTCGCCAGGTTGGGGAACTCGGAGAGCTTGAGCTCGCGCCAGGGGAAGGGCTTGAACCACTCGGAATACCAGCGGCGCGCCGCGTCGAGGGCGCCGATCATCTCGTCGACGTTGTAGCGGTGGCCGGGGTAGTAGTAGATCGACGTGCCGTGCCCGGGGCGCACCGCCCAGTGGCCGCCGACGACGTTGAAGAAGCGGACGGGGTAGTCGCTCCGCCAGACCACGGTCCGCTGCCCCCCCTGGACCCGGTCCTCGGTGCGGGTGCCGACCGAATTGAAGGCGAAGCCGGCCGGGCCGGTGACGGCGATCCGCGTGGTGAACGGGTGGCCCGAGCCGAAGGCGGCCTCGGTCTTCCCCTTGTAGAAGTCGTCGGGATAGACCCGCGGCTCGTACTGGTTCTCGTCCTTCTTGACCCCCACCTCCTCGACGTAGCCCACCACCGGGGCGAAGGAGGCGCTGAAGCTGGTCAGCACCACGCCCGAGGGGAGGATGAACTCCTGGTTGCCGCCGCCGTTCTTGGTGATCCCCTCCGGGTAGGCCCCCTCGAGCTGGAAGCCGACGCGGACGCGCCCGGCCGGGGCGAGTGGGGCCGGCGGCGTGAAGACGTAGAGGCCCGAGCGGTTCTCCGGCTTGTAGGGCTTGCCGTCCAGGGTCCAGCTCACCTTCTTCCAGTGGGTGCCGCCGGTGAGGGCGAAGCGCGCGAGCGGGGCGTCGTGGTCGTTGATCAGCTCGTAGCTGCCGTGGTCGGAGAGCCACCGGCGGGCGGGATCGATCCGGAGGTCGAGCGCGACATCGGAGATGTCCGGCTGCGGCACGTCCCGCCAGGTGGCGAGGTTCTGCTTCCAGTAATCCCGCTCCTTCTTCTCGATCCCCTTGCCCTGGAAGCCGTCGTCGACAGCCACCATCAGGGCGGCGCCGGCGGCCAGCGGCAGCAGGGCGAAGGGGGAGAGGCGCACGATCCGGCGCCAGAGCGGCGCCGGCTGGAGGCGGTGGATGGTGCCGATGGCGTCCGGCTGCCGGCGGGCGAAGGCCTGGACGGCCACGGCGGTGAACAGGCCGGCGAGCCCGAGGACCATCAGCCGGTTGAGCACGATGGCCTTGCGGTCGAGCTCGAAGAGGCCCATGTCGCTCCAGCGCAGCGCGCTCCAGATCCACCAGTTCCCCACCCAGTTCATGGTGCCGGTGAACTGGAAGTAGAAGGTGACGAACATCACGCCGAGGCCGGCGCCATAGGTCACATAGCGCTGGCCGAAGATCGACTGCACGGCGAGGATGAAGCAGGTCCAGGCGAGCAGGGTGGGCACCAGCAGCAGCCCCCAGACGAGCAGGAAGGGGAGCGGATTGGGCGCCAGCTTCCCCTGGATCAGGATGGCGATGGCGCAGCCGACGTAGGTCGCCAGCGCCATCAGCATGCCGATGGTGCTGTTGGCGAGCGCCTTGCCGAAGAGCAGGGCGCCGGTGCGTGCCGGGGTGGTGTAGGAGAGCGGGGCGAGGCCGGTGGCCCGCTCGCGCTCCAGCGACTCGGCGGTATAGAACATCAGCAGCAGACCGAGGAGCACCGAGAGCACGTTCATCGCCCGCACCGCGGCCTGGCCCGGAGTGATCAGCAGCTCGGTCTGGAAGGGGCCGAGGGCGAGCAGGCTGGAGCCCATGGTCTGCAGCAGGATCAGGGCGCCGAACAGGTAGACGCCCGGAGAGGCGAGGAGGCTCCGCAGCTCGGTGCCGGCGATGATGCGGGTGGCGGCGAGGAAGCCGATTTCCCCCGAGGCCGTCCGCAACTCGGCCAGCGGGCGCGGCGCGGCGAGCGCGCGCGGCTCGGACCCTTCCTCCGCCGCCCGCCCCTTGGGCTTGAGACGGCCGCCGCCGGTCGCCCCCTGGAGGTGGGCGGCCAGGTGGCGTTGCGCCAGCGCGACGGCCAGCAGACCGAGGCCGAGGAAGGCCAGCCGCGAGAGCACGAACGGCGCGTCGAGGCCGATGCGGGCCTTGTTGTAGAAGTCCGCGCCGCGGTCGAGCTTGAGCCAGGTCTCGTTGAGCCAGCGGAAGCCCGAGGGGTCGATCAGCATCAGCGCGCGGTTGATCCGCGGGTCGAGCCAGGTCGGCGCCCAGTCCCAGAGGAAGAAGCCGCAGAAGACGAGCAGTGCGATCGGGAAGAGGAAGACGGTGATCGGCCGCCGCCAGCGCTCGCCGAGGAAGAAGGACACGCCGAGATAGAAGACCAGCGTCGGCAGCGCGAAGACCAGCGCCGGCCGCAGGTAGTTCATCAGGTGGAGCGGCCCGCG
>DASWQX010000788.1:0-5288 GCA_036403495.1 Thermoanaerobaculia bacterium | reverse complement strand
CTGCGCCAGGAAGCCGACGACCAGCGGGGCGATGAAGCCGCCGATGTTGATCCCCATGTAGAACATCGAGAAGCCGGCGTCGCGCCGCGCGTCCTCGGGGGTGTAGAGGCCGCCGACCATGGCGCTGATGTTGGGCTTGAGGAATCCGGTGCCGGTGACGATCAGGACCAGCCCGAGGTAGAAGGAGCCGAGGCTGTGGAAGGTCAGGCTGAGGTGGCCGAGGGCGATGATGATGCCCCCCAACAGCACGCTCCGCCGCTGCCCGAGGAGCCGGTCGGCGATCCAGCCGCCGGGGAGCGCGGTCAGGTAGACCATGGCGGTATAGAGGCCGTAGATCGGACCCGCCTTGGCCGCGTCCCAGCCCAGCCCCCCTTCGGCCACGGCGGCGGTCATGAACAGGAGCAGGATGGCCCGCATGCCGTAGTAGCTGAAGCGCTCCCACAGCTCGGTGAAGAAGAGGGTCGACAGCCCGGCGGGGTGGCCGAAGAAACCTTTCGCCTCGAGGGTGACGGCGCCGCCTGCGTGCATGCCGGTCGCCGGATCGGCGATTTCCAGATCGGGAGTCTTGACCATGTCACCACCCTGGGAAGAAGGTTGACGTTTCCTGTCCAGATCGACTGCTGTCCTTTGTCAGACGCGCGAGCTTACCGCACGGCGAGGAGCAATCCCAGTGCCAGGGTCGAACCCTCACCCCTGACCCCTCACCTCCCCGGCCCTCCTCTCCCAGCCCTCCGCCCGCCCATCCGGGGAGAGGAGGGAGAAAGAGGGTCCACCGTCTTTTTCAGAGGACGAAGGCGTATGGGAGACCGTTCACTCCAGAGGTCGGCTCCCCGCGCTTCCCTGGGAAGAAGGCATGGCACCTCCCTTGCTCTTTAGGGAAAGCGGACACGAGAAGTACCCATCTGACCCGCGGCAGAGCACCGCCGCGCGGCACCCTGGGGGAAGTCGGGCGCCCCCGCCCGGCTTCCCTTCCCTCCTACTTCCTCCCTCGCTCTCGTCGAGCCGGCCGGCGTATGATCGCAGCCTTTCGACCGCAGCCTTTTGGAGGACCGCCGATGACCCCGACCGATCCGCTGCCGCCCCTGCGCGATGCCATCGCCGAAGTCGACCGCGCCCTGCTCGAGCTGCTGCGCCGGCGCATGGACCTCGCCGCCGAGGTGGGACGGGTCAAGGCCGCCGCCGACCTGCCGGTGGTGGTGGCGGACGTCGAGGACCGCGTGCTCGGCCGCGCCCGCCAGCACGCCGAGGCCTGCGGGGTGTCGGAGGACGTGATGGCGGAGGTGTTCCAGGCGATCATCCGCGGCTCGGTGGAGCGGCAGTACCGGGTGGGGATCTCGCTGCGCGAGCAGCGCGGCCAGCGGGTGCTGATCGTCGGCGGCGCCGGCGGCATGGGCGGATGGTTCCGCGGCTTCCTCGAGTTGGCGGGGCACAGCGTCGACTTCGCCGACCCCACCCTCGGCACCCTCCCCCGCTCGCCCGGCCGCTTCGCGGGGCTGGCGGAGGTGCCCGACCTCGACGTCTACGGCGCCATCCTGATCGCCGTGCCGCTGGCGCGCACGGCCGGCGTGCTGGCCGAGGTGGTGGCGCGGGAGCCGCGCGGTCTGGTGGTGGAGGTCGCCTCGATCAAGGATCCGCTGTCGTCCGTCCTCGAACGCGCCCGCGAGCGCGGCGTGCGGGCGTTCGCCCTCCACCCGATGTTCGGGCCGGGGAAGTCGTTCTACGAGCCGCTGACCTTCGTGCTCGCCACCCAGGGGGACGCCGCCGCCGAGAAGGCCGAGATCGCGGCGCTGCTGTCGCACCCCTACACCCGCATCGTGGCGGTCCCTTTCCCCCATCACGACCGCCTGATGGGGTGGCTCCTCGGGCTCGCCCACCTCTCCAACATCCTGTTCGGCGCCACCGTCGCCCGCTCCGGGATCGAGCCGGAGGAGCTGCGCGCCTGCGCCTCGACGACCTTCAACCGCCAGGCGGCGACGGCGAGCGTGGTGCTCGCCGAGAACCCCGACCTCTACCTCGACATCCAGCACCTCAATCCGCACCGCCACGAGGTCTACGCCGCCACCCGCGCGGCGCTGGCGCAGATCGAGCGGCTGGTCGAGGAGCACGACCGCGAAGGGTTCCGGCAGACGTTCGACGGCGCGCAGCGGGCGCTCGTCCGCGAGCGGTGAAGGGGCCCCTCACTCCCCAACCCCTCTTCTCCCAGCCCTCCACCCGCCCTTCCGGGGAGAGAGGGGCTAAAACAAAACAGGATCTTGTGGCGAGCTCTGTTTTTAACTAACCACTCCCTCTTCTCCCCGGAAGGGCGGGTGGAGGGCTGGGAGAAGAGGGCCGGGGTGATGAGGGCCTACTCCAGCGCCTGCGTGAGGTCGGCGATCAGGTCGTCCGGGTGCTCGAGGCCGATCGACAGGCGGATCAGCTCCTGGGGGGTGCGCGAGGCCGGGCCCTCGCTGGTGGCGCGGTGCTCGATCAGGCTCTCGGTGCCGCCGAGCGAGGTGGCGCGGGTGAACAGCCGCGCTCTCCCCACCGCCCGCAGGGCCGCCTCCCGGCCGCCGGCGGCGCGGAACGACAGCATGGCGCCGAAGGCGGACATCTGGCGGCGGGCGATCTCGTGTCCGGGGTGCGAGGCGAGGCCGGGATAGTGGACGGCCGCGACCGCCGGCAGGGCTTCCAGCGCGCGGGCTACGGCGAGCGCGCCGGCGCTCTGGGCCGCCACCCGGCAGGCGAGGGTGCGCACGCCGCGCAGCACCAGCCAGTCGTTGAACGGCGAGGCGACGGCGCCGAGGACGTGGCGCAGGTGGGCCACCCGCTCCCAGAGCCCGCCGCGGCGGGCGAACACCAGCGCTCCCCCCTGGACGTCGCTGTGGCCGCCGAAATACTTGGTGGTCGAATGGAGGACGACGTCGGCGCCGTGCTCGATCGGCCGCTGCAGCACCGGCGTGGCGAAGGTGTTGTCGACCACCACGATCCTCTCCTGGCCGTCGCCGCGCGCCACGCCTGCTGCGCCGGCAACACCGGCCAGGTCGGTCACCTTGAGCAGGGGGTTGGACGGCGTCTCCAGCCAGACCACGCGGGTCTCCGGCCGGACCGCCGCCGCGAGCGCCGCGAGGTCGTCCATCGCCACGAAATCGGAGCGGATCCCCCAGTTGGGGAGGACCTCCTCGGCGGCGGCGCGGAAGCCGTAGTACACGTCGTCGGGGAAGAGGACGTGGGAGCCGGGCGGCAGCGCCTGGAGGAGCCCGATCCCCGCTGCCATGCCGGAGGCGAAGACCAGCGCCGCCTCCCCCCCTTCGAGCGGGAAGAGGGCCTCCTCGAGCTGCTCCTGATTGGGGTTCGACTCGCGGATATAGGTGTGGCCGCCGAGGGGCGCGCCCCCGGGGTCGCGGCCGAAGGTGGTCGAGAGGTGGATGGGGGGGGCCACCGATCCGGTCGCGGGATCGGTCCGGTGTCCGGCGTGCACCGCGCGGGTTTCGAATCTCATGGCCGCGAGCCTAGCGCGGCGGGGCGGAAAGCAGAAGGGCCGGCGCCGGAGCGCCGGCCCTGAGGATTATTTCGGGGATTACTGCGGGGTGATCAGGGCTCGTCCCCGGCGTCGTCGCCGGCCGCCGACTTGTGATGGCTGGTCGCGAACCAGCCGATGTCGACGAACAGTTGCTGGGTGAGGTCGACCCCGTGGCCGAGGTCGCTGTTGATCGCCGGCTCCATCAGCAGGTTGGGGGAGGCGATCGGATCCCAGTGCGAGCTCGAGGAGCCCTGCTCCAGCGGGTTGGGGGCGTAGATCAGCATCCGGTGCTTGGCGTCCGCGCCGGCGAGCACCTTGGGATTGACGCCCATCGTGGCCTGGGCGATGCCGCCGTGCGCCAGCGACGCCCGCAGGCGGTTGCCGTCCGCCAGGCTGATCCGCACCGAGGGGATGGCGATGGTGTCGTCGGTGCCGGACATGCCGGGCGGCGGCGAGCCGCCGACGTTGTCGGCGACGATGACACCGATGGCGCCGGCGTCCTGGGCGTTCTTCACCTTCACCGTGAAGGCGCAGGTCCCGCGGTCGACGAGCGCGATCTTGCCGTGCAGGTTGTTGGTCACCGGCGAGCAGGCGTCCGTGGTCGAGGGGCCGGCGTCGTCGGCGGGATCCAGGGCAAGGGCCACGTTGCCATGCACGCCGGGAGCGCCGAGCGCCGGACCGAACAGCGCGGTGCCGACGCGGAAGCTCCCCAGCGAGGCCGGCTTGGTGACGGTGACCTGGGGAGTGGCGGAATCGAGCACGTGCGGGACGGCGGCGGTGACGGCGGGGCCGTTCCAGACCACGCGGTTGGTGTCGAGGGCGGCGGCCACCCGCTGGCCGTTGGTCAGCCGCGGGAAGGTCTTGTTGAGGCCGCTGTCGAGCATGAAGGTCTCGAAGACGCCCGGCAGACCCGCGAGCTCCTTGCCGGTCGTGCCGCTGAAGAGCGGCGAGAAGCCGAGGCCGTGAGCCATCTCGTGGAGGAGCACGGTCACCAGGTCGATGTTGGTGCCGTGGTTGTCGTCCAGGCCGTAGTACCAGTTCAGGCCGGTGAGGCAGCCGGCCTTGCCGAGGTCGCCGTTGAAGAAGGCGACGATGTCGTCAGCGTCGGTGTTGGTCGGGCCCGGCGCCAGGTCGGCGCCCGCCTGCTTGTTGGCGAGGGCTACGTGGTACCAGGTGTTGCGCAGCTTGGCGTGCGGGAAGTTGGCGAACACCTGGATCGGCGCCGTCGAGCCGAGCACGCCGCCGGTGGCGTCGCAGGGGAGCGCCGCGAAGGAGGCCTGGACGTTGATCGGCACCGAGCTGTCGAGGACCGATCCCCAGAGGTCGGCGGCGTATTGGAAGGCGATCAGCCGCTGCTGGCCGACGGTGGTGCCGGAGTTGCCGCCCACCGGGGTGGCGGGGGTGGCGTCGTTGAAGCCGGTGCCCGGACCGTCGACGTTGACGACGATCAGGTCCGCCGCGCCGAAGGCGGGCGGAACGAGGAGAAGCGCCGCGAGGGCGCCGAGGGCGAGGAGCTGGGTGCGCGGCCGCATGCTATTGATCCTCGAACGCCGGAGCGGCGGGAGCGGCCAGGGCCTTGGTGGTGTCGGGAGCGGCGACGCACAGGGCGCGGAAGCTGCCGTCCGGCTGCGCCTGCGCAACCAGGACGTTCAGGAACGAGCCGCCGAGCCGGAGGGCGAGCGTGCCGTCCCGCGATTCGCGGACCTCGGGGGTGCCGGCCGGGAGCCGCTTGAACATCTCCTGGATGCCGGCGACGAGGGCGGGCGAGGGGGCGGTCACCACCGACTGC
>DASWQX010000787.1:0-3317 GCA_036403495.1 Thermoanaerobaculia bacterium | reverse complement strand
GCGACTTGTTCCTCAGGAGGAGAGGGACCGAGGGTGAGGTCGCAGGCCGCGGACGCCGCCCCGCTTTACATCCCTTACATTTGACGACCGATCGCCGCTGCGCTATATCGCAGTGGGACGTCGTCCTGCCTTCCTTCCTATCTCGACCACGGGGGAATTCCTATGCGCCTGATCCAATCCGCCTTCGCAGCCGTCGCCCTCTCCGTCCTCGCCCTGCCCAGTATTGCCGCCGGTAAGGCCGCCACCAAGGCCGCCGCTCCCGCGCGGACGGCCGAGACGCTCGATCCCGATCTGCTCGCCGGGATGTCGGCCCGTTCGATCGGTCCGGCCGTGATGAGCGGCCGCCTGCCGGCGCTCGACGTGGTCGAGTCCAATCCGGACGTGATGTATGCCGGCGGCGCCGCCGGGGGCGTCTGGAAGTCGGTCAACGGCGGCCTCACCTGGACCCCCGTCTTCGACGACCAGCCGGTGGCCTCGATCGGGGCCATCGCCGTCAATCAGGCCAATCCGGACATCGTCTGGGTGGGCACGGGCGAGGGGAACCCGCGCAACAGCGTCTCGATCGGCAACGGCGTCTACCGCTCGCTCGACGGCGGGCGGACCTGGAGCCACCTGGGGCTGGAGAAGACCGAGCACATCCACCGCGTGGTGCTCCACCCCACCGACCCGAACGTCGCCTGGGTGGCGGCGCTCGGCCAGGTCTGGGGGGAGAACCCGGAGCGCGGCGTCTACAAGACCACCGACGGCGGCAAGAGCTGGCGGCGGGTGCTCTACGTCGATCCGCGCACCGGCACCGGCGACCTGGTGATCGATCCCAGGAACCCCAACAAGCTGTACGCGGCGATGTGGGACTACCGGCGCTGGCCCTGGGGCTTCCGCTCGGGGGGCCCGGGCTCCGGGCTCTACGTCTCCTATGACGGCGGCGAGAGCTGGAAGCGCTACACCGAGGAGGACGGCCTGCCCAAGGGGGACCTCGGGCGGATCGGCATCGCCATCTCGCGCTCCAACCCGGACACCGTCTACGCCCTGGTCGAAGCCGAGAAGAGCGCGCTGATCCGGTCGAGCGACGGCGGCCGCACCTGGAAGACGGTCAACGCGGACCAGCGCACGGCCGAGCGGCCGTTCTACTACGCCGACCTCCGCGTCGATCCCCAATGGCCGAACCGGCTCTACAGCCTCACCGCCCGCCTCCAGGTCTCGGAGAACGGCGGCGCCAGCTTCGACACCCTCGGCCGCTCGCGCGAGGTCCACGGCGACTATCACGCGATGTGGATCGATCCGCGCGATCCTGAGCACATCGTGACCGGCAGCGACGGCGGCATGGCGATCAGCCGCGACCGCGGCGAGACCTGGCAGTTCGTGAGCACGCTGCCGATCGGCCAGTTCTACCACGTGGACGTGGACATGGACCGCCCCTACCACGTCTACGGCGGTCTGCAGGACAACGGCTCCTGGCGCGGCCCGTCCTCGGACTGGAACCGCGGCGGTGTCCCCAGCCCGGACTGGGACGTGGTGGGCGGCGGCGACGGCTTCGACACCCACCCCGATCCGCAGGACTCGATGGCGGGCTACTCGGAGTCGCAGGGGGGCTCGCTGGTGCGCTGGAACCTGCGCACCCGCGAGAGCCGGCTGATCCAGCCGCCGCGGACCGCCGGCCTCAAGCCGCTCCGCTTCAACTGGAACGCCGCGCTGGCCCAGGACCCGTTCGATCCGGCCACGATCTACAGCGGCAGCCAGTACGTCCACAAGTCGACCGACCGCGGCGCGAGCTGGACGGTGATCAGCCCCGACCTGACGACCGACAACCCCGAATGGCAGCAGCAGCAGAAGAGCGGCGGCCTGACCCTCGACGTCAGCGCCGCCGAGAACTTCACCACCCTGCTCGCCATCGCTCCCAGCCCGGCGCAGAAGGGGGTGATCTGGACCGGCAGCGACGATGGCCGCCTGCACGTCACCCGCGACGGCGGCGCCACCTGGACGAGCGTCGAGAAGAACGTCCCCGGCGTGCCGGCCAACACCTGGATCCCGAACATCCTCCCTTCGCCGCACGACGCCGGCACGGCCTTCGTGGTCTTCGACAACCACCGCCGGCAGGACTTCACCCCCTACGTCTACCGCACCGACGACTGGGGGAAGAGCTGGAAGAGCCTGGCCACCAGGGAGATCCGGGGCTACGCGCTGGCGATCGAGCAGGACCCGGCGGACCGCAACCTCCTCTTCCTCGGCACCGAGTGGGGGCTCTACGTCTCGTTCGACGGCGGCGGCCGGTGGGTGCCCTGGAAGCACGGCCTGCCGACGACCTCGATGATGGCGCTGAAGATCCACCCGCGCGACCTCGACCTGGTGATCGGCACCCACGGGCGGGCGATCTACGTGCTCGACGACATCACGCCGCTGCGCGAGGTCACGGCGGCGACGCTCGCCGAGCCGGTCCACCTCTACGCCTCGCAGCCGGCGATGCTCTACCGCGTCAACCGCGGCCGCGGCGGCATCCGGGGCGGCGGCGCCGGCGAATACGTGGGCGAGAACCGGGCCTACGGCGCCCTGCTCACCTTCTCGGTCAACGCGCCCAACCTGCCGCTGGCCGACGAGGAGAAGGAGCGGCAGCGCAAGGAGGCCGAGCGCGCGACGCGCACCCCGCCGACGACCGCTCCGGGCCAGCCGGCGACCGACCGTCCGACCGGCACCCCGCGCGAGGACGTCGCCGGCCGCGAGGAGACGGCCGAAGCCGAAGCGGAGACCGGCGGCAGGCGCGGCGGCGGAGGCCCTGGCGGCAGTACCGGCAGCGCTGATCGCGGCCCGAAGGCCGAGATCCGGATCACGGACGCGTCCGGCAAGCTGGTCCGCGTCCTCAAGCCGGCGGTCAAGCTCGGGCTCAACCGGGTGGTCTGGGACTTCGGCCGCGAGCCCTACCGCAATCCGGAGGGCGAGCAGCGCTTCCAGCGCCCGGGCGGCGACAGCGGCCCCAACGTGATCCCCGGCACCTACAACGTGGTGGTCAAGCTGGGCACCCATGAGGCCAAGGGGACCCTGCGGGTCGATCCCGATCCCGCCCTCAAGAGCACGCCGGCCGACTGGCAGGCCTGGGAAGCGGCCACCGTCCACTCGGGTCAGCTCCAGAACGCGGTGGCGGACGCCATCAACCGGATCATCGCCACCCGCAAGGACGTCAACCTGGCGCTCGCCAAGCTCGCCGCCCGGGACCGCGAGCGCGACCGCGACGGCGTCACCCACAAGCCGGACGACGCCGAGAAGGCGCTCCGGCAGTCGGCGCGCGACCTCCAGAAGAAGCTCACCACGGTCGAGCGACGCCTCTA
>DASWQX010000786.1:0-2548 GCA_036403495.1 Thermoanaerobaculia bacterium | reverse complement strand
GGGCTCGCCGATTCCTCCCAGGATCACCGTCTGGAGGCCCGGGCGCTCTACGCCGGCGCCGTGCTGTCCCGACTGGTGGACGATACGAAAGAGGCGCTGAGGACGGCGCAGGCGGTGCTGCCGCTCTGGCGGGGGTTGGGCGACCGCCTCTGGGAGGCGGCGACGCTGAACGAGATCGGGCTCGATCACTGGCAGCTCGGCGCCACCGCCGAGGCGCGGGCGGCCTTCGAGAAGGCGGTGGACATCCAGCGCGAGATCGGCGACCGCTATGGCGAGGGGGCGGCGCTGAGCAACCGCTGCGTCACCGACCTCGGGCAGGGGGAGCTGAAGGCGGGGCTCGCCTGCTACGAGAGGGCGCTCCCGGTGCTGGCCGAGGTCAGGGCCGATTCGCTGGCCGGCTTCGCGCTCAACAACATCGGCCGGGTCTACGACATCCTGGGCGAGCCCGACCAGGCGCTCGACCGCTACCATCAGGCTCGCGAGCGGATGCGGGCGACCGGCGACCGCGCCGGCGAGGCGCGGACGCTCAACTACATCGGCCTGCTCCACCAGGAGCTGGGGGACAGCCAGGAGGCGCTCGCCGACTTCGGCGCCGCCCTGGAGGTCTTCCGCGCCCTCGACAACCGGCGCTGGCAGGCCTTCGTCCTCCACAACACCGGTCTGGTCTATCAGGGGCTCGGCGAGTGGCCGCGGGCCGCCTCGGCCTACGAGGAGGCGCTCCGGCTGCGGCGGGAGGTCGGCGACCGCGGCGAGGAGGCGGCGACGCTGACCAACCTCGGCCAGGTCTACCTTGCCCTCGACCGCGCCCGGGAGGCCCTGGAGTGCCAGCGCAAGGCGCTGGAGCTGCGGCGGGCGAGCGGCGACCGGCTCGGCGAGGGGGTCGCGCTGACGCAGGCGGGGCGCGCCGCCCTCGTGCTCGGCGACATCCCTGGCGCGCGCTCCGCTTTCGACCGCGCCGCCGGGATCCTCCGCGCCGCCGGCTCCCAGGCCGACGAGGCCGAGGCCCTGCGCGGAAGGGGCGAGGCCGACCTGGAGTCCGGGGAGCCGGCTCAAGGCCTGCCGAGCCTGGAGGAGGCGCTGCGGCTGGCGCGGGCCACCGGCCACCGCCCGAGCGAGGCGCAGGCCGACCTCGCCGTGGCGCGGGCCGAGCGCCGCCTCGGCCGCCTCGCCGACGCGCGCACCCACGCCGGAGCGGCCCTGGAGATCCTCGAGACGCTGCGCACGCGGATCGGCAGCCCGGACCTCCGCGCCTCCTTCTCCGCCCTCCGCCATCAGACCTACGAGCTCGACCTCGACCTGCTGATGGAGAGCCACCGCGCCGCCCCCGCCGCGGGCTGGGACCGGACCGCCCTGGAGACCGCCGAGCGCGCCCGCGCCCGCACCCTCGTCGAGCTGCTGAACGAGGCGGGCGTGGACATCCACCAGGGGGTGGACCCGGCGCTGGTCGAGCGCCGGACCTCCCTGCTGCGCCGCCTGAGCGCCAAGACCGAGCGCGCCCTGCGCGAGCATCCGAAGGGGAAGGACGAGCGGGCGGCGCTGGAGGAGGACCGCTTCGCCGTGCTGCGCGACCTCGACGCCGTGGAGGCCGAGATCCGCGAGCGCAGCCCCGGCTTCGCCGCGCTGACCCAGCCGCAGCCGCTAGCCGCCGCGGAGATCCAGGCCCTGCTCGATCCGGACACGCTCCTCCTCACCTACGCCCTGGGCGAGGAGCGGAGCTATCTCTGGGCGGTCACCCGCGAGCGCATCGACAGCTTCGAGCTCCCCGCCCGCTCCCGCATCGAGGAGCTCGCCCGCCGGGTGAACACCGAGCTGAGCCGCTTCGACGTCGGCGACCGGCAGCGCGAGGCCGCGGACCTGGCGGCGCTCGGCCGCCTGCTGCTCGGGCCCATCGCGGACCGGCTCGACCGCCTCGGCCGCCGTCGCCTGGTGATAGTGCCGGACGGCGCCCTGGAGTACATCCCCTTCGGCGCGCTCCTCCTGGCGGAAGGGAACGAGGCGGCCCCCCTCCCACTGATCGAGCGGCACGAGATCGTCGACCTCCCCTCGGCTTCGGCCCTGGCGGTGCAGCGCCGCGCCCTGGCGCGCCGCCCGCCGGCGACCCGGCGCCTCGCCCTGTTCGCCGATCCGGTCTTCGACCGCCGCGATCCCCGGGTGGCTTCCCGTCCATCCGCCGGCCTGGCGGCGTCCGATCCGCCCGCCTTCGAGCGCCTGCCGGCGTCGCGGCGGGAAGCGGAGGCGATCGCGGCGCTGAGGCCCGCCGGCGCCGCCGGCGACATCCTGCTGGCGCTCGATTTCGACGCCGCCCTCCCGCGCGTGCTGGGCGACCGCCTGAGCGCTTTCCGGATCCTCCATTTCGCCACTCACGGCGTGATCGACGCCGAGCGGCCGGCGCTCTCCGGGCTGGCGCTCTCGATGGTGGACGCGGCCGGCCGTCCCCAGGAGGGGTTCCTCCACCTCCACGACATCTACAACCTCAAGCTCAACGCCGATCTCGTCGTCCTCAGCGGCTGCCGCACGGCGCTCGGCAAGGAGGTGCGCGGCGAGGGGC
>DASWQX010000785.1:0-11055 GCA_036403495.1 Thermoanaerobaculia bacterium | reverse complement strand
AGGACGTCCGCGGGCTGATCCGCCAGCACCAGTTCAACAAGGTCGAGCTGGTGCAGCTCACCACGCCTGAGACCAGCTACCAGGCCCTGGAGGAGCTGACCGGCCACGCCGAGCGGGTGCTGCAGATCCTCGAGATCCCCTATCGGGTGATGGCCCTCTCCACGGGCGACATGGGCTTCGGCGCCGCCAAGACCTATGACCTCGAAGCGTGGCTGCCCGGCCAGGACGCCTACCGCGAGATCTCCTCCTGCAGCAACTGCGAGGACTTCCAGGCGCGGCGGGCGAACCTGCGCTACCGCCCCGAGGGGGGGACCAAGACGCGCCTCCTCCACACGCTGAACGGCTCCGGCCTCGCCGTCGGCCGCACCCTGATCGCCATCCTGGAGAACTACCAGCAGGAGGACGGCTCGGTGGTGATTCCCGAAGCCCTGCGGCGCTACACTGGGGGACTGGAGAGGATTACGTCTTCGAAGTAAGCTGTTGAACACCTCACGGAGGGGTGGCTGAGCGGTCTAAAGCAGCGGTCTTGAAAACCGCCGGTCGTTCACGCGGCCCGTGGGTTCGAATCCCACCCCCTCCGCCATTCTTATCAATGGTTTACGAAAACTTCTCGACGCCAATTCCCTTCGACTTCAGACTTCTTTTTTCCCCCGAATTTGCGCCTTCAGTGACACGGCAGTGACACGGAGGAAACCAAGATCTGGACGGCACCAACCTCTGGCATGCCGCTGCGGTCGGCTTTACGGCCGCGAGCTCGAAGAGCTGGCGTGGAAGCTCGATCGTGCCATGCCGGGGCACGGCCGCTCCGTGGGCGAGCCCGCGGTGGCCGACGAGTCCTGCGTGGTCTTAGGTTCCCCGCGCTGCTGCAGAAGCGGGCGCGGGCCTGAATCAGAGGGGGCCCGGCTGCGCTAGACGACAGGCTAGAGAGCTGGCGGTGCGGCGGCAGCTCCAGATAACAGGTGATCGATCAGGCCCTTGCCGGTGACCGACTTCGCATAAGAATCGGCCGCGACCGCGAACCAGCTAAGGGGGCCCAAGGTGGCCAGCGCGACGACTCCGAGGGCGGCGTGGGCGAGGCCACCCTTGATGTCGCCGTCCACCGTCAGGTTGGTTCCCGGAGGAACCTCTCACCCACGAGCTTCACGCCGTTCTCGACGATGCTGTTCGACATCTTGCGGCGGTCGCGGCGCGCCACGCGTTTCTGTAGGACTATAGAGCCGGGGGCTCTGCCCCCCAGACCCCCCCGAAGAACCCAAGTCCTAAACTGTCCATCAAATCAGGGCACCTCCACTGCCGTCAGTCCGCGGTTTTGCGTGATTGTATGCTTGCTTCAGTGACCGCGCAAGGTTACACTATTGACCATGCAGAATATTGCCGCCATGTTAATTTCGGATAGTATGTGGTAGAATTCTTCACGTCCTTTAGATCTAACTAAAGCTGCTCATTTCGCTGCCGTTGCTAACCGAAACGGAGCCAAAACCACTCCATGACCAATACAGAACGCTTCCTAAGCATACTCGCGTCGATCATTTCGATCGGACAGTTCGTGATCGCCGTTCCGTCTCTTCTCGGCCTCTTAAATCCTCCCATCGTTACACACGTTGCTGCACTTGCGGTGCCAGCTCGTGTCGCAATCCTCATCATCCTAGAAGTATCATGTGCTCACGTGTTCGGGTTCCTTTTTTCCCTTGCGGCGAAGGCAGCTCACGAAGCCGTGGCCTTTTTGGCCGTAATTACCATTGCCGTTGTTAACGCCTGGATTTCAATTTTTAATATACAATATTTTTTATTTCGAGCGTCGCCTATCCAATCGCAGCATCTATGGGCAGTGCTTCCTGTCGTAGCTCTCGCGGCAGTAATAGCCTGCTGGTTCGCAGCGATCCATATTGACAATAGTTACTCCGATCCGGCAGAAGCCGTGCCCGTTATCCAAGTTGTAGCCTACCTATTTTTGTACATAGCGTTGTGGTTTCAATAGAGCAGACCTGGCAGAAAAAAGTACCAGGCCATTTCTGAAAATTGAACGGCTTGAGCGGCTTGTTCGAGGGGCAAGCCTGCGATTTTGGCCATAAGCAACGACGGAGGTCCACACTTGGGCATTGGAGCGATACACTGGTCCTCTCCCTTCCCCCAGTCACCCAACCGACGGCAGGGCTCATCCCGTAGGTGTATGCTGCGCTGAGGGTGGTCAGGTACCGGTTGACGGTCGAGTTGCTGCGCTTCCCTCGTGGCCCAGGTTGGCGAAGGAGCTTCTGCTTGCAGTCATCAATCATCCGGGCCGAGATGTCCGAGAGGTAGTAGGAGCCGAGCTGATCTTTTCACCAACGGAGATGCCGGGCGTAGTCTCGCGCACTATCCGGGAGATCCGGAAGGACATGCTCGGTGTAGCGGTCAATGAGGTCTGCCAGGGTCTGCTTCGATGCCTCCTGGCTGATCAGGTGCCGTCCGGTCTGGACGGCGGTTTCGTGCTGCTTGGCCCATCGGACGGCATCCGCTTTCCGGTCGAAGGTCTGGGATTGCCTGGGGTGCCCTTTCAGGCGTATATAAGCCGTGTAACGGACTTTGCCGTCGTCGGTGAGACGCTTGTAGATGGTGGCCACGTGCTCTCTTCCGGGGGTTCTTCGGTAGACTGTAGGTGAGGAGTGACACGGGAGTGACACAAGGACATGGAGCCTTCCCGGGTCAATCTGCTAAGCCTCGAAGAACCAAGGAGATACATGACGGAAGGAGAGGGAAAGCAGCGGTCTTGAAAACCGCCGGTCGTTCACGCGACCCGTGGGTTCGAATCCCACCCCCTCCGCCATTTTCGCTTCAAGAGTCCACGACTGCCTCGCCGGGAACCTCCGCTCACGCCCGCGCCATTAGCGGGATAAGTAGTATATGCTCCAATTGATTCTCGCCTTGTACTACGGACCGTTTGCTTCTTAGCGCAGGAGAGCCCGTGGATGAAGATTGACTGTGTAAGCATATCTACTGTTCACAGTTTTCCCGGCAACCTCGTCGCCGAGCAGCACCGTCTGCGTTACCGCGAGGTCATCACGAAGGAAGGCTGGAGCGATGTTTACGTGATGGACGGGATGGAGTTTGACAGGTACGACAATCTGGCAACGGAATATCTTGTCGCGCGCGACGAATGGGGAAACGTGGTCGGTACCATCCGATCCCATCCGACCACGATTCCCTCGATGCTGAGTGGAAGTTTTGATTTCCTGGTTACCCGCAGTCTGCCGGCGGGCGATAAAGTCCTGGATTTAAGCCGGCTGGTGCTCGACCGGACCGCATTGCCGAAAGAGCAGCGCAAGCCGGTCGTCCATGCGCTCCTGCTCGCCTCGTTGGAACGGGGGCTGCAACGAGGCATAGATGGCTATTTGGGTTTTATGCAGCCCAAGATATGGGCGAGCACGTTCCAGGGCGCGGGCTGGGAGCCGAAATGGTTGGGCGACGAAAAAAGGCTTAACAGTGGCGACATTGTCCGGGCCGGCTATGTAACTGTAAATGAAGCCATGGGGAAACGAGTCCGCAGCGTAACGGGTATTACAGAACCCGTCTTGAACTTCGGCGAGGGCGGGGAAGAGTCACTGGGGATGGCGTTCCATTCCCACCTGGTCTCCGGTGCCAAGAAGGCCACGCGCTAGGCCATGAAGAACCAAGGAGAGGCATGGCGGAAGGCATGGGAAACAATCGGTCTTGAAAACCGCCAGTCGTTCACGCGGCCCGTGGGTTCGAATCCCACCCCCTCCGCCATCCGGTCCAGGCGCGGTGCTCTCTGTCGATCCGAACCGCCGGTGTTAGGATCGCGAAGTGGCCGACTCCATCAATGGGGCAGGCGCTGCCTCGGTCATCGCGTGGGACGAGAGCCTCCCGCCAGCCGTTCGCAGGTTGGCGGACGAGCTGCTGCCGCTCTTCTACGCCGACCTCAAACGCATGGCCCGCCGGGAACGCGCACGGGCCGGGGCGGGCGGGACTCTGCACACCACGGCCCTCGTTCACGAGGCCTACCTGAAGCTCCGGGAGACGCGGAGCTGGAACGACGAGAGCCACTTCTTTCGTGCCGCGGCGCTCGCCATGCGGCACGCTCTGGTCAACCACGCCGAGGCCCGCCGGGCTGCGAAGCGCGGTGGTGGGGTCCCCCATCTGTCCCTCGACCAGGCGCTCGAGATCGGCGTCGCGAGCGACGAGGCCCTCCTCGCGCTGGACGAGGCCTTGCACCGCTTGGCACGTCAATCGGCGCGCCTGGCCCGGGTGGTGGAGTGCCGCTTCTTCGCCGGCTTCGATGAACGCGAGACGGCGCGGGCGCTCGGCCTGTCGGAGCGAACCGTTCGCCGCGACTGGACGCTCGCCCGCGCCTGGCTCTACCGCGAGCTCTCCGGCGGCTAGCTTTAGCTAGAGACAGTTACCGCCCCAGCCGCGCCAACCCCAGGAACGCCAGCATCCCGATCAGCAGCAGGGCTCCCCACGCGGAGAGGGTCGGGACCGCCGGCGGCGGCGGGGGCGGACCTGCGCTGTCGTCGTTGACGATCGTGCCGGTGCCTTGCGCGTTCGCCAGCGTGGCTCCCGAAGGGGCCGAGAGGTTCACGGTGAAGGTCTCGTTCGGTTCCACCGCCAGATCGCCGACCACGTTGACCGTGATCGTCTGGCTGAGCGATCCGCCGGGGACGAAGGTCAGCACGCCGCTGGCCGTCACGTAGTCGTTGCCCGCCGCCGTGGCGCTGCCGTCCGCCGTGGCATAGCTCACCGTCACCGGCGAGGCGCTCGCCGCCGAGAGGGTGACGGTGAAGGTGAACGGCGTGGTGCCGGCGTTCCCCTCGTTGGCCATCACGCTGTTGATCGAGAGGGTCGGCAGCGGCGGGGGGCCACCCGCCGCGACGACGCAGCTCGAAAACTCCGAGGTGTGGTTCGCCGGGTTCGTCGCCGTGGAGGTGATCACCGCCTGGCCGGCCGGAATCGCCAGCACGGTCGGGCCGAAGGCGCCGTTGCCGCTGCCGTCGGTGGTCACGTTGACGAAGCCGAGGAACGTGGCCCCCTCGCCGAAGCCGAAGCGGTTGCAGGCGGCGTTCGAGAAGATCTCGACGCGGAAGGTGGCGCTGGCCGTGCTGTTGAGCGTGCCCGACACCGTGACGTTGCCGCTCCCCAGAGCGGCGGCGGTGATCACCGGGAAGTTCTGCAGGTCGTTCGGCCCGGAATCGCCATCGCCGGTATCGTTGGGGGTCACCACGTCATTGGCCGCGTTGTTGACCCCCAGCACCGCGTTGCCCGTGATCGAGTTGCCGAGGATCGCCGCTTCCGACGCGTTGTGGACGGCCGGGGAGCCGATGCGGACCTGCACCCCGGTATCGCCGTTGTTGGCGATCGTGTTGCCGGCGCCGGCCGCCGTGCCGCCAATCGTCGCGAGGCCGCTGTCGACGAAGATGCCGAAGCCGCCGTTGCCGAGCGCCCCGCCGCCGCTCGAGACGCCGATCCGGTTCCCCTGGATCGTCGCCGTCGAGAGAAAGACCCGGACGGCGTCGCTCAGATTGCCGGAGATGACGTTCCCCTCGTTGGCGCCGGTGCCCCCGAGGGTGGCGCTGCCCCCGAAGAGCCCGTTGCCGGTGATCTCGACGCCGAAGGTGTTCGGCCGGGCCAGCAGGCCGGTGACGTCGGTCCCGATGCGGTTGCCGCGGATGATCGTGCCGGCGGACACCGAGAAGACGCCGTCCCCGCCGCCGGAGAGGACATTGCCGGCGCCGGCGGCCGAGCCACCGATGGTGACCGGGCCGAGCCGTGTCACCCCCGAGGACGGCAGGTCCTTGTCGAAGAGGTAGACGTTGGCGCCGGTGTTGGAGACCACGTTCGCGCCGGCGGCGTCGAGGCCGAGGAGGTTGCCCTGGAGGGTGACCGGGCCGATCACGGTCCCGCCGCCGTTGGTATTTATCTCGACGCCCCGGATGCCGTTGCCGGAGATCACGTTGCCCGCCCCCTGGCCGGGGATGGCGGTGATGCCGCCGATCGTGGCGCCGCCGATGCTGACGCCGAGGGTACCGCCGATGCCGACGCCGACGACGGTGTTGGGGAGCGCCGCCAGGCCCGAGCCGCTGACGCCGATGTAGTTGCCGAGCACCGCGTTGGCGAGCTGCGAGTTCATCACCACGCCGGAGCCGTTGCCGGAGATCACGTTGCGGTCCGCCGGGGTGGAACCGCCGATGAGGGCGTTGCCGAGATTACCGTTAACGATGTTGATCCCGGTGCTGTTGGTGGTGGTGGAGTCCGCCGTCGTGGCGCCGCGGTCGGTGCCGATGAAGTTGCCCGCGACGACGACGCCGCTGGCGTTGATCTGGACGGCGAAGAGATGCTTTTGGAAGACGAGCCCGCGGATCACCGAATTGTCGCCGCCGGCACGCACGTCGAGGCCGCTGAGCCCCCCCGTGGACCCCTGCAGGACGATGTTGATCACCGCGTTGTCGCCGACGGCGAGGGTGTTGGCCGAGCTGCCGGGCTGCGTATAGCCGTTGACGATCACCGGCTTGACGATGGGCGGTAGCGCCGTGGCGCCGACGACGATCGTCTGCGGACCGCCGCCCGTGATGTTGAAGGCGATGGTGTCGACGGACCCATAGGTGCCGACCGCCACCACGTCGGCGTTGACGTTCGCCCCGCCATTGATCGAGGCGAGCGCCTCGCGCAGCGTCACGCTGCCGTCGACCGCGGTCGTGTCACCGGTGCCGGTGACGGTAACGGTGGCCGGTTGCGCGGGGCGCGCCACGCCGAGAGCGCAGAGCAGAGCGAGCAGCGAGATGGCGATCGATCTCGAAGGCATGCGGCGTCCTTTCGGTCCGAACGTTCAGCGGAGGAAGCCCGCTGTCAGAAGGAACAGGAAAGGCGCGGGAAACCGGCCATCGGCCTCGATTCAAGAATGGAGGGCGGACCGGGAGGCGAGGGCGCGCATGGCGCGGACAACGCGCAGGGTCTGGGGATGGGTCTCGCCGAGCTCGGCCCGCAGCGCCGTGGCCGCCGTCTCGAGCAGCGGTTTCCCCTCCGGATCGCCGAGGGCGGCGAGCGCTTCTCCCAGGCGAGCCCGCGCCTCGGCGAGCTCCCAACTGCCGCCCCAGAGGAAGCTCTGCCGCAGCGCCACCGCCTCGCGGAGCGGCGCCAGCGCCTCGCGGGGGCGGCCGAGCGCCAGCAGCGCGTCTCCGGCGATGACCTGCGCGCGGGCCACCCAGGGTCCGGACTGCCCCTTCAGCTTGTGGAGCGCCGGCAGCAGGATCGCCACCTGGGCCTGCGCGGCGGCCGGCTCGCCGGCGGCCAGGGCCAGCTCGGCCTGGGCGAGCCGCAGGCGCAGGGTGAGAATGTGGCCGGGCCCGAATTGCCGGCGGGCGATCTCGAGGTTGGCGAGGAGGGCGCCGCGAGCCGCCTCCAGGTCCCCCGCCGCGGCCAGCGCCGCGGTGAGGAACTGGCGGTCCTGCACGGCGAGAGGGCTCGACGGACCGGTGAAACGCACGGCCATGTCGACCGCCTCGCGCAGCAGCGGCAGCGCCTCCGCGGTCTGCCCGCGCAGGGTGAGGGCGGCGCCATAGAGGCCCATCGACGCGGCGACGGCGGCGGAATCGCCCGCCGCCGCCCGCTGTTTCCGGTAGGCCGTGGCAAGGATCTCCTGCGCCTCCCGGAGGTGGCCGACGCGCAGCTCCAGCGTGCCGATGTTGCCGAGCAGGACCAGCGCGTCGAGGTCCTCGCCCTGCCCGAGCTCGCGGTAGATCCCCAGCGCCTCCCGATGGGCGGCGAGCGCCTCGTCGAGGCGATTGGCGGCCGTCAGCGTGATGGCGAGCGAGTTGTAGAGATTGGCGGTCTCGCGGTGCGCATGCCCGGAGAGCTCCGTGCGCTCGCGGATCGCGTCCTGGTAGGTGGCGATGGAGCCGGCGAGGTTCCCTTGAGAGCGCTGCAGCAACCCCCGCACGAAGAGGCCCTCGAGGCGCTGCTCGCGGTAGCGCTCCGGATCACGTTTCCAGAAAGCCTCCGCCTGGGCGAGCAGCGGCGCCGCCCGTTCGGGATGCCCACGCACCAGCTCGATGTTCGCCAGCTTCTGGCGCGCCAGCGCCACGGACTGGGGATCGGCCTCCGGTCCCGCGGCGGCGAGGAATCCCTCCAGCAGCGGCGCCTCCCCTTCGATGTCGCCCAGCGCCCCATACAGGTCGGCGAGGGTCTCGACCACCTTCCCGGCGAGCTGCGGCTGGTCGCGATACTCCACGAGCACCCGCTGCGCGCTGCGGTCGAGCATCGCCTTCGCCGTGATCGGCGCGGCCGCGGGCTCGGCCAGGGAGGTCCGGAACATGCGCGTGAGGTAATCGCGTACCGCCTCCTCGCGGCTGGCCGCCCGGCGCGCGTGGTCGCGCTCGATCGCCGCCTGGTGCGCCTGCCAGGCGAACGCCGCGAGGCCGGCGGCGAGCGAGAGGAATACGGCCGCCACGGCCGCCGCCGCCCAGCGGTGCCGCCGCAGGAGACGCCCCAGCACGTAGACACGGGCGCCCTCGCGGGCTCGGACCGGCTCGTGGCGAAGATGGCGCTCGACGTCCTCCCACAGGGCCGCGACCGACTCGTAGCGGCGCTCCGGCTCCTTGCGCAGGCACTTGGCGATGATGGCGTCCAGATCGCCCTTCAGCCTGTGGGCCGGCACCTGCGGGTCGAACCCGCGGGCCTCGTGAGTCACCTGGCTCGCCGGTGGCGCCTCCTGTTCCAGCAAGAGCCTCACCGCGCTCGCCACCGGCAGGTCCCCGCTGCGCCAGGGACGCGTTCCGGTCAGCAGCTCGAAGAGGAGCACGCCGAGC
Source organism: Thermoanaerobaculia bacterium (assembly GCA_036403495.1). GTDB lineage: Bacteria > Acidobacteriota > Thermoanaerobaculia > Multivoradales > UBA5704 > DATARR01. Next base: position 2,260 of record DASWQX010000785.1, on the reverse strand, counting down.
GCATAGACGTCCGTCGCGGTGGTCACCGGCTCGCCGGTGAGCTGCTCGGGCGCCGCGTAGTCGGGAGTCAGCGGCGCCCGCGTGACATCCCGGGCGGCGCCCGCGTCTGCCTCGGCACGGGCGTCGAGGAGCTTCGCGATCCCGAAGTCGAGCAGCTTCACATGGCCGTCGGCGCCGACCAGGATGTTGCCGGGCTTGAGATCGCGATGGATGACGAGGTTGCGATGGGCATGGGCCACCGCCGCGCAGACCTCACCGAACAGCCGCAGTCGCTCTTGTAGGTCGCAGCCGTGCTCGCGGCAGTGATCGACCAGCGGGCGGCCTTCGACGTACTCGATGGCGGCGTAAGGCCGGCCGTCGGCGACGGTGCCGCCGTCGAGCAACCGGGCAATCCCGGGGTGCTCGAGGCGCGCCAGGATGCGGCGCTCGGCGTGAAAACGGTCGAGCTGGGCCGCCGCCCCCAGTTGCAGCACTTTGATCGCCACCCGCTGCTCGAACGAGCCGTCCGCGCGGTGGGCGGCGTATACCTCGCCCGCGCCGCCCCGGCCGATCAGGGCGCCGATCCGCCAGGGTCCGAGGCAGACGCCCGGAGCGAGCAGCTCCGAGGTCATCGGCGCGCTGGAGGGAAGCGAGAGCGGCGTGTCCAGGATCCCCGCGGTCGTGTCGTGGGCGGTGAGGAGCGATTCGATTTCACGGCGCAGCTCCGCGTCGCCCGCGCAGGAGCGGTCGAGAATCTCGGATCTCCGCACGGATTCCCTGTCGACACAGTCGGCGAACAGTTCTTCGACCCGCTCCCAACGGAATTGCGCCATTGCCGGATTTATCCTAATCCATCCGGGCTCGTTTGCCTCAGAGGCTGTTTTCTCACACCCCCGCCCTCATCAGCCGCCCGATCCCCCCTCTGGCTCGCAGGCCGTCCGCGCGACCGTTGAAATAGCGCGCGTTGATCTCCTCGGTGCCCAGATCCTCGAAGGATCCGAACCCCATCGGCCGCAGCTCGCTCATCAGGACGGACGGCTCGAAGAACGTCCGGAACGGCTCCCCGGCCGCCGCCACACGGTCGGACAGCGCCTTGAGGGCGAGCCGCTGGACGAGGCTCAACGACTCGGCAGGGAGCGCGTAATCGAAGACGATCGCGCTCCCCGCCGGCCGGGAGCCGACGAACCGGAAGGTCTCCATCGCGGCGCTCCGCGTCAGATAAGGGACGACGCCGAGCCAGGAGAAGAACGCGGGCCGAGCAGCGTCGAACCCCGCCCGCGCGAGTCCGTCGGCCAGCGTCTGACTCTCGAAGTCGACGGGAGCGAAAGTCATCGAGGTGGGGATGGCAATGCCTCCCGCCTCCAGCCGCCGGCGCTTCCAGGCCTGGGTGGCCGGATGATCGACCTCGAAGACGCGCAGGTCGGAGAAGGGGTTGCGATAGGCGAACGTGTCGAGCCCGGCGCCGAGGACCACGTACTGGCGAATTCCGTTCTCGAAAGCGGTCGCCAGACTATCTTCGGCGTACCGGCTCCGCACCGCCATGAACGCCCGCAGGGTTCGACCGGCAGGAGTCTGGAATCTCGTGGCTTCGACGCGCAGCGCGGTCTCGCCCTCCGCGCCGACGATCGCAAGCGCAAGCGGGTCCGTGAAAACCTTGGGATTGTCCAGGATTTGGTGCGCCGCCCGCCGCAGAGCTACGCGGAAGGCTGTCTTGCTTGGACGGTCGTCGTGCATGGTTCCCCCGCGGCGTTTTATCGCTGACAGTCCCGATTGTAGCCAGGACGGCGTCCGAAATCCTTGGACGGCGGCGTCCCGAGATCTCTTCTACGGACCCGCCGGGAGAAACGTCCAAGGCGGAGACGCCCGCCTCGACCCGACGTTCGGGCCGGCTCCTCCGTAGACTCAAGGACGCCCGCGACCGATCCACAGTCCAGCACGAGAGGGCGGGGAGCTCTTTGACAGCTGACATACCAGGAGGGCGGTTCGCCACCGCCTCCTGGCCCTCCTTACGCCCACGGATGGCACGCGCCGCGCCGTCCCTGGGTCCCGCCGCTCGCGGTCGGCCCGTACGCCGCGAGCGCTACCCATTTCCAGCTAAATCCTGAGCGATCCCGGGCACGGTCTGCGGCATCCGCACCGCGGTACGAGCCTCCCGGACCGGGGTCCGGGTACCGCGATCGAGATCGGAACGACGCCGACCCCGGCCGCCATGACGTAGACCTCGGTGCGAACGATGCGGACCGCGGTCGCGAACTCCCCGACCGCGGTCGGGGACACTCGG
>DASWQX010000784.1:0-1964 GCA_036403495.1 Thermoanaerobaculia bacterium | reverse complement strand
CTCCTGTCCGCCCGCGGGATGCCGCAGGTGATGATGGAGCGGCACCTGGAGCTGCTGCGCGAGGAGCTGGCCGCCGCCGTCCCCGATCGAGGCGCGGGATACGACAAGCTCCTCGCCGCCGCGCAGATGCTCCGCGCCCAGCGCCGGCCGCTGATGTCCGACGATGCGCTGCGCACCTTCGGCGCGGAGCTCGACGCCGCCGTGGGCCCGGAGTGGAGCGCCCGCATCGGCCGCATGGGCGAGCTCCTGGCGAGCGCCGCGGTGGACGAGCGGCTGGGCGTCGGCCAGGCTGTGATCAGCATCGAGTCGTGGGCCGCCGACCCGGAGCGCTTCCCGGAGCCGTGGATCGCCGCCGTGCGCGATACGATCGCCAGGGCGCGCGAGCACGTTGCGCGGTAGCACCGATCTCTTGCACGCCGAAGCAAACATGAGTCATCCCGAACTTTGGCGAAGCGCCATAAAGGGTGAAGCGGTGCAGAGCCAGAGGTAGCTCAGGGCTGTACGGACACGATAAAGCGGAGTCGGGCAACCCCGGCTCCGCTTCCCTGTTCTGGGGCAGAAGCGCTGGAGAAGGACGTCTCGCAGGGGCTTCAGGAGGGGATCGAGGAGACTGAGGAGGAAGGCGTAGACAAGAGAGACGATGAGGAGGAGCTTCAGTCGGTTGTCCCAGGACCAGAGGCGGGGGCTCTGCATCGCGAGTTCGGTCTTGTTGAATCGCCATGCCATTTCGATCTGCCATCGTCTGGCGTAGGCGAAGACGATCTTCCACATGGCCGCGGGCGTGTCCGCGATCTCGTTGGTCAGCAGATACCAGGGCTCGTGGCCCTTGCCCCTGCGTGAGACGACGAGCCAGAGCGGACCGGGATAGGCGGGATGTCGGACGGGAACGGCGAGCACGCCACGCCGGCTCCGCTGGCCGTCGTGGTCGGCGACCATGCGGCTCTGCCGCGTTTTCTTGCCGCGAGCCAGCATCCACGCAGGCGCCTCGTCCCCGAGGAGATCCTGAAGGTGGTTGCCCTTTTTCCACCGCATGACGAAGCGCGCCTCGGTGCGGACGAGCGCCTCGAGCCAAGGGGCGCCAGCGAATCCACGGTCGAAGATGTGGAGCACAGCCTTTCCCCAAGCCGTGGCGCACTTCTCCAGCAGCGAGCGTTCGATGTCGCGCATCTCCTCGGCCCGCTCTCCCCGGTTCGTCCACCAGCGCATCGCCGCCAGGACCGGTGGGCTACCGACGCCGATCAGCAGCAGCCCCAGCCAGTTTAGTCCGGGAACGATGACGGGCGGCCCACCGGGCGGGTTGTAGTAGCCTTTGCGGATTCGCTTGAGCCGCTTCGCCTTGGCCGAGACGACGGAGCCGAGTCCTTCCAGCGCGATCGATTCCGGCTTCTCCCACACGCTCTCGTCCCAGATCGCAAGCGGATCGCGCTGGCGACTGATCCAGTCGAAGAGCTTCTGCTGCGCGTGCTCCCACAGGTAGTCGGCGATCTGATCTGCGCTCCAGCGCTTGGAGCGGAGCAGGTTGCTCAGCCGTTTCGTGCCCGCGGGAGCGTGTTCGGGTGAGGTGAGGAAGGCGCCGAGTTCCGAGAGCAGGAGCCCGGTACTGCGGTGGCGGTTCTGCAACAGCACTTCGACTGTTGCACCCAGCGTCCTGACGAGTCTACTATCCAGGTGCTCGTCGAGCCGGGCCAGCAACGGGGCGAGGAACCCATTCAGCCGCTCACGGAATGTGTGGGCGAGTGCAGAGGTCGACGGCGCGCTCGTCTGCATACGATAGCCCTCCGATGGACGTGACCCATCGGAGGGCTATCGTAATTCATTTCCCCGAAATGTACAAACAGAAAAGTTCGGGATGACTCATGTTTCTCTATATATCTTTCTGTCGCAACGCGAGACGGAGGTAATTTCGGACTTCCTTCTTCTGTCCTTCATCCACTCTCTGAGGATATTTCGCGCGCTTTACTTGG
>DASWQX010000783.1:0-6729 GCA_036403495.1 Thermoanaerobaculia bacterium | reverse complement strand
AGCGGGGAGACCCCTTTCCCCAGCGGGGAGACCCCTCTCCCCAGCGGGGAGACCCCTTTCCCCAGTGGGGAGACCCCTCTCCCCGGCGGGGAGACCCCTTTCCCCAGCGGGGAGACCCCTCTCCCCGGCTATCCTACGGTCCGACCACGTTCCCGGTGACCACCAGCGCGAAGGGCTGGGGTCCGTTCGGGATGTTGAAGGAGCGTACGGTCACCGTGTAGGTGCCGGCAGCGGGGGCGGCGAGGAGTACCTGCTCCAGGGTGTTCCTGCGGTCGGCGGCGCCGCCGGTCGCCGAGTTTCCTCCCGAGAAGACGTTGCCGCGCCAGACCGTTCCCGTCGGACCGGTGACGATCAGGTCGAGGTCGTTGTTGAGGTTCGGGCTCGCCGCCGGGGTCGAGGGGAAATCGGTCCAGGCCAGGGTGGCCTTCAACGACTGGCCGGTTCCAACCGTCAACGAATAGGTCCGGTTCTCGTTGGTCGAGCCGGTGTTGAACGCCGCCGCGGTGTCCATGATCCAGAGCTTGCGGCTCTGGCCGGTGAAGAAGAGCGCGTTCTCCAGCAGCACCCTCCCCCACCCCTGGCAGTTGGCGGGGATGGCGGTGGTGCCGGTCATGCTGACCGCCGAGTTTACCAGCGTCGCCCGCATCAGGGCCGCCGAGGGGGTGAAGCCGTTCAGCGAATTCTGACTGCCGGTGGGATACCAGCCGGCGGTGTAGTACTGGCGGATCAGCGCCGTGAAACCGGCGGCTCCCGGCGAGGCCATGCTGGTGCCGGACTCGGTGAGGGTGCTGCAGTTGTTGGTGCCGACGTTGCCGTCGTTGCGGGCGGAGACGATGTTCGAGCCCGGCACGGTGATCTCGGGCTTGATGCGGCCGTCCGCCGTCGGGCCGCAACTGCTGAACGAGGCCATCGAGTTGGCGCTGGTGCCGCGCAGGGTGGCGCCCACCGAGACGGCGCTCTTGGCGGTCGAGGGGCTCCCCACCGAGCCGGCGCCCGGCCCGGCGTTGCCGGCGGCGAAGAAGATCAGGTCGTCCTTGTGATTCCACATGAACTCGTCGACGTCCTGACTGGCGGCCGAGTAGTTGTTCTGCACCGCGGCGTTCTCGTTGTCCCCCCAGGAGTTGGTGTGGATGCGCGCTCCCTGGTCGTAGGCCTGCTGGAAGATCGGGTTGAGGTCGACCACCGGGCAACCAATGCCGGGGAGGTCGCCGCAGTTGTCGGTCTTGAAGCCGGCGTCCTGGATCACCAGCTTGGCGCCGGGGGCCATGCCGTCCGCGGTGTCGTGGGTGAGCAGATGGGCGAAGTTGTCCCCCGCCACCGTGCCGGCCACGTGGGTGCCGTGGTTCTGGTTGTCCCACTCGGTGGCGGCGATGCCGCCGGCGCACTCGGCGGAGGCGAGGAAGTCGACCGCGATGACCTTGCGCTGGTTGGTGTCCACCACGGTGCCGCCGTTGCAGACGTTGGTCGGGGGGAGGCCGCGGGCGGTGTCGCGGAAGAAGCACGCGTCGGCGTCGATGCCGGTGTCGATGATGCCGACCGTCTGCCCCTGGCCGAAGATCCCCTGGGTGAAGATCGGCGTCGTCATGCCACCCGAAAGGCCCGACTGGCCGACCCAGATGGTGGTGTCGTTGAGCAGCGTGCGCCGCCCCTCGAGGTCGATCCAGAAGACGTCGCGCAGGCCGGCAAGGGGCTCGCGCAGGGCGGCGATCTCGGCGGCGCTGAGCAGCAGGCGGACGCGAGAGAAGTGGGGGTTGCGGCGCGCGCCGGCGATGCTCTTGACGCCGAGATCGCGGATCTTCCGCATTACCTCGCCGAGGTCGGCGTCGGGGTAGACCTGGATCATGACCGGTCGGACATCCCGTTTGGAGTCGCCGGCATCCCCCGCGGTGGCGGCGAAAGCCGCGATGGCCGGGGAGATCTTGTAGGCCGGCTGGTAGGGGCCGGACCAGGTGGCGCCGAGGGCCGCGAGGTCGCGCGGGCTCCCCTTGCCGGTGGGCATCCGGACCAGGTAGGAGTAGTACGGCAGGTAGGTGTAGACCTTGAGGCTCGCCTTGGTCAGGGCCTCGATCTGCCGCGCGGTGGGGGGCGCCGGGAACTTCACCAGCACGATCTCGTCCTCGACGGCGTCCTCCGGCCGGACGCTGAGCGCCTCGGGAATGGCGGGCTGCGGCCGGCTGGTGTCGATCGCCCCGGAGCTCAGCGAGATGACGGCGGACTCCCGCGCCGCGGTGGCCGCGGTCCGCGCGGACGCCGCGGTTTCCGCGGCCGCGAGGCGGAGACCGGCGGCGGCGAGCAGCAGCAGGGCGATACTCCAGACCTTCTTCGATCCAGGCATGATTTCTCCCTTGGGAAATAAATGGACTGACAAAAGAGCTGGTGTCCGGGAGGGCCGGGAGGGGACAGCCGTCATGGCATCGGGTACAGGCATCGGGTACAATCGGGAGCCACGGGTCCCGGATGAAGAAGTCTCTCCAACTCCTCGTCGTCCTCTTCGTTCTGCTCGGTTGTATCGGTTGTGATCAGGCGGTCAAGGCGCTCGCGAGGGGCGCTCTCGCCTTCTCGCCGCCGGTGCTGCTGCTCAACGGCGCCGTGCGCCTGCAATACACGGAGAACCCCGGCGCCTTCCTCAGCCTGGGCGCGAGCCTGCCGGCCAGTGTTCGCTACCTGTTCGGCGTGGTGCTGGTGGGAGTGACCCAGCTCGCGCTCTTCGCGTTCCTGATCCGCTCGCGGAACCTGACGACGCTGCAGCGGATCGGCTTCTCGCTCTTCCTCGCCGGCGGCCTCGGCAACTGGATCGACCGCATCGCCAACCACGGCCGGGTGATCGACTTCGTCAGCCTGGGGCTGGGCCCGCTCCACACGGGCATCTTCAACATCGCCGACGTGGCGATCCTGGCGGGGATCGTGACGGTGCTGATCTCCCGCCGGGAGCCGCGGCTGGTCCCGGCCCCGATCGAGGTGGAGGGACCCGCGAGATGAGACGAAAGATGATCCTGGCGGCGGCGCTGCTGATGGCGGCCCTGCCGGCGTTCGGCGCCGCACCCGCGGCAGTGCCGGCGGCAGTGTCCGCGGCGCAGCCGGCGACCGCCCACGCGACGTTCGCCGGCGGCTGCTTCTGGTGCATGGTGCACCCGTTCGACCAGCTCCCCGGGGTGATCAAGGTCACCTCGGGCTACACCGGCGGCAGCAAGGCCAAGCCCACCTACGAGCAGGTCTCGTCGGGGAGCACCGGCCACGCCGAGGCGGTCGACGTGGTCTACGATCCGGCGAAGATCGGCTACGAGAAGCTGCTCGACGTGTTCTGGCACAACGTCGATCCGTTCGCGAAGAACTACCAGTTCTGCGACCACGGGACGCAGTACCGCTCGGCCATCTTCGTCCACGACGACGCCCAGAAGCGGCTCGCCGAGGCGTCGAAGGCCGAGATCCAGAAGCGGTTCAAGCAGCCGATCCAGACCGAGATCGACCCGGCTTCGACCTTCTGGCCCGCCGAGGAATACCATCAGGACTATTACAAGAAGAGCTCGCTCAGCTACCGCTTTTACCGCGCGAGTTGCGGGCGCGACCACCGGCTCGAGGAGATCTGGGGCAAGAGCGGCGAGTAGGCGCGTGGGGGCTCTCTGGGCCCGCGCCGTCGCCGGATTCGGTTACGGAGGGCATCGGGGGTACAATCACCGGTTGATCCGATGAAAGTACGAGCCTTCTCGCTCCTTCTGGCTGCGCTCGCCCTGCCTGTTTCCCTGCCGGCGCGAGCGGCATTGCCGTTCGGCCCGTCTCCCTCGACCGTCCAACCGGGCCCACCGGGGCTGCCGGTCGATCCCGACCGCTGGCTCCCCTGGCGGGTGTTCACTTGGCGCGACGGCGTGCGGCCGGGGAATCCCGGCCTCGCCCAGGACGCCGACGGGTACATCTGGACGGACGGCCCGATCCGCTACGACGGCCGCACCTGGCAGAAGATCGACGTCCCCGGCGAGTCCGGACCGGTGCCGAGCTGGTCGCTCCTCTCGGCCGGCGACGGCAGCCTCTGGTTCGGCCGCATGGACGGCGGCCTGCTGCGCCGCCTCCGCAACGGCACCTGGCGGCGGTATCCAGCGGGCTCCGGCCTGCCGGCCGGGCTGGTCGGCGCGCTGGTGGAGGACGGCCAAGGCACCGTCTGGGCCGGGACCACGAGCGGTCTCGCGCGCTGCGGCGACGGCGGCTGTGTCGAGGAGAGGGCGCTGCGGGGGGCGAACATCCGCGCCCTTGCCCTCACGCGGACGGAGGACGGCCGGCCGGCGCTCTGGATCGGCACCCGGGACGGGCTCTTCCGCCTCGACGGCCTCGACTCCCCCTCGCCCATCCTCTCGCCCCCCTTCGCCGACCTCGGCGCGCTGCCGGATCTCTCGATCCGCGCTCTCGCCGAAACCGAGTCGCCCGGCGGACGCACGCTCTGGATCGCTACCGACAACGGCGTCGCCCGCTACCGCGCTGGGGTCTGGACGCGCTACGACAGCCGCTCCGGCTTTCCGGCCGGACCGGTAGTCACGCTCAAGGCGAGCCGGTCCCCGGAGGGTCGGCCGGTGGTCTGGGCGGGCAGCTTCCGGGCCGGCATCATCCGTTTCGAGGAGGATGGCCGCTGGGCGCTCTTCGACACCCGCTCGGGGCTGCCGGCGAACCTCGTCTACAACCTGCTGCTGACGCCGGGAGACCCGGGCGGCGAGCCGACCCTCTGGGCGGCCACCCCCGCGGGGCTGGTCCGCCTGGAGCGCGAGCACTGGAAGGCGATCGACGAGCGCGCCGGTCTCCCCAACGAGGTGGTGGTCAGCGCCGGCGAGGCGACGTTCCCGGACCGGCTGCACACCTTCTGGATTGGCACCGTCAGCGGCATGGTCCGCCTCACCTCCCAGGGCTGGGAGCGCTTCGCGCCGCCGCGGGAGACGCCGATCGTCGCGCTGTCGGTGGCCAACACCCGCGAGGAGGACGGCTCCGAGTCGTTCTGGCTCGGCTCGGTGGACGGCCTGCACGCCTTCATCCACGGAAGCTGGACGACCTTCACCCCCCGGACGTCGCCGCTCCCCTACGCCTGGATCCCGGCCCTGCTCGCGGTCCCGTCCGCGACAGGGACGGCCCTCTGGGTGGCGACGCCGCGGGGGCTGGCGCGCTACGAGCACGGGCGCTGGACGGTCTTCCACGGCCCGTCCTCTGCGGGGTCGCCGGGAGCCACGCCTGCCGTCTTGCCGGGAAACAACGTGCGCGCCCTGCTGGCGACGCCGCTGCCCGGCGGGGGCACGGCGATCTGGGCCGGCACGGACGGCGGGGTCGGGCGCTTCCAGGGACAGTCGTGGGAGACGGTCGCGGTCCCCTGCCTGCCCGATCCGACGGTCCTGGCGCTGCGCGCCGAGGCCGCTCCGGATGGCGGCGGCTGGCTCTGGATCGGCACCCGGTCGGGGGTGGCCCGCCTGCGGCTCGACGGCGCCGGGCGTCCCCTCGGCGGCGGCGCCGCGGACGCCTGCCAGACGCTCACCATGAAGACCGTTCCCGCCCTCCCCCAGTCTTTCATCAACCGGATCCAGCTCGACCGCTGGGGGCGGATCTATCTGTTCACCGACTGGGGGGTGAGCCGGGTTACGCTGGGACCCGGCCGCGCTCTTGCCACCGCCCGGCTGGAGTCCTTCGAGGCGGGCGACGGCCTGCCCGGGATGAGCTTCAACACCGCCTTCGTCGATCACCTCGGCCGCGTTTGGGGGGGCGCCGCCGGAGGCGTCGCGATCCTCGATCCCGCCCCGCCCGAGCCGGCGGCGGCGCCGCGCCGGGCCGCGCCGCTGCGGATCGAGCGCGTCCTGGTGGAGGGGCGCGAGCGCCCGCTGGCCGACGGCACGGCGCTGCGCCACGACGAGAACAGCGTCGGGTTCCACTACGCCCTGCTGAGCTTCCGCCGCGAGCACACGACGCGCTATCAAACCCAACTTGTGGGGCTCGAGACGCGGCCGTCCCCCTGGACCTCCGAGGCCGACGTGGTCTACAGCCGGCTCCCCGCGGGAGACTACACCTTCCGCGTCTGGGGGCGCGACGGCGGCGGGACCGTTGCCGGACCGGTCGAGGTCCGCTTCCGCGTGCGGTCGGCGCCCTGGCTGACCCCCTGGGCGCTCGCCCTCTACGCCCTGGCGCTGATCGGGCTCGGCTACGGCGCGAGCCACGTCAAGACGCTCGCCCGCCGGGCGGCGACCCTGGAGACCGAGGTCGCCGAGCGCACCCGCGAGCTGGCCGAGGCCAACCGCCAGCTCGAGCTCGCCTCGCTGACCGATCCGCTGACCGGCCTGAGCAACCGCCGCGTCCTGGCGCTCAACATCGAGCCGGACGTGCGCCAGGCCGTGCGCTATGCCCTGGGCACCGCGGCGCCCCGGGAGCGCAACTCCGACCTCCTCTTCTACTTCCTCGACATCGACCACTTCAAGCGGCTGAACGACCGCTCCGGCCACGCCGCCGGCGACCAGGTGCTGGTGGAGGTCGCCGACCGGCTGCGCGAGGCGGCGCGCAACACCGACACGGTGGTCCGCTGGGGGGGCGAGGAGTTCCTGATCGTCAGCCGCTGGGCCGACCGGCGGTCGGGAGAGGTGCTCGCCGAGCGCCTGCTGGCGGCGATCGGCGGCAGGCCGTTCGCCGCCGGCCCGGGAGGCCCCGAGGGCGGCCTCACCGTCACCTGCTCGATCGGCTGGGCCCCCTACCCGTGGCGTCCCGACGCCCCCGACG
>DASWQX010000782.1:0-6763 GCA_036403495.1 Thermoanaerobaculia bacterium | reverse complement strand
GACCGCCAGGGCGCGCCGCCGGTGGTGGTGATCAACCAGGCCCTCGCCCGCAAGCTCTGGGGGACCGAAAACCCGCTCGGCCGCACGCTCACCCTCGCCGATCCGCCTCAGTACGGCGACGCCGGACCGACCTTCGAGGTGGTCGGCGTGGCGAGCGACGCGCGCGTCGATTCCCTGGTCGAGCCACCGGGCCCGCTGATGGACATCGCGTTCGGGCAGCGCTTCCACCCGCGGATGACCCTGACGGTGCGCTCGGCGCGGCCGCTCGCCGAGCTGGCGCCGGAGCTCCGGCGAGCGGTGAGCGCGGCCCATCCGGACGTCTCGATCGTGGATCTCCTGACGCTCGACGAGGGGGCGGCGCGCAGCCTGGTCCAGCCGCGGATGCACGCCGAGATCGCCGGCCTGTTCGGCCTGCTGGGGACCCTGGTGGCGGTGCTCGGCCTGTTCAGCCTGCAGAGCTTCACGGTGAGCCGGCGGACGCGCGAGATCGGCATCCGCATGGCGGTGGGCGCCGGCCGCCGGGAGGTGCTCGGGCTGGTGCTCCGCCAGGGGATGGCGCTGGTGCTCGCCGGAATCGTCTGCGGGATCGCCGGCTCGCTGGCGCTCTCCCGCCTGATGTCCGGCCTCCTCTTCGGTATGAGCCCCACGGACCCTCTCACCTACGTGAGCGTGCCCGCCGCCCTCCTCCTGGTGACCCTCGCCGCCTCCTACCTCCCCGCCCGGCGGGCGGCGCGGCTCGATCCGCAGCAGGCGCTGCGGCGGTCGTGAGGGTGCTAGAGTCGCTCCATGGCCTCCGATCCCAAGCAGCGGCTGACGATCCAGGAGTATCTGGCGTTCGAGCGCGGGGCCGAGGCGAGGAACGAGTTCCACGACGGCGAGACGTTCGCGATGACGGGCGCCAGCCGGGCTCACAACCTGATCGAAGGGAACATCTTCGGCGAGGTCAGGAACCAGCTCAAGAAGCGCCCTTGCGAGGTCTACCACGAGTCGATGCGGGTGCGGACGCCCGCCGGTCTCTTCACCTACCCGGACGTCATCGTGGTCTGCGGCGAGCCGCGCTTCGACGACTCTGAGTTCGACACCCTGCTGAATCCCACGCTGATCGTGGAAGTCCTCTCCCCCTCGACGGAGACCTACGACCGCGGGATGAAGGCCATCGAGTACCGGGCCATCCCGACCCTCCAGGAGTACGTACTCGTCGCGCAGAGCCGCCTCCACGTCGAGCACTGGCAGCGGCATGGAGCCGAGGAGTGGCTGCTGCGCGATCTCCGGGACCGCGAGCAGACCCTCGAGCTCCCCTCGATCGGCTGCCGCCTACTCGTCGCCGACATCTACGAGCGGGTGTTCGAGTAGGGCGCGGAAGTCGCCGGTCGCGGGACCTGGCACGCTTCCCGCTTCCCCTCTCCCCACGCGTGCGCACCTGGCTCAAACGTCTCACCCTCTTCATCCTCATCCTGACGGGCGTCTACCTCGTCGCGGCCAACCTGTTCCTCAATTCGCCGCTGGCGCCGCGGGCGTTCAGCCGCCATCCGGCGAAGTTCCGGATCGCCTGGTCCTCGGCCTGGACCCTCTGGCCCGGGTTGGTGCGGGTGCGCGGGCTGCGGCTGCGCGGCCATGTCCACGACGTCACCTGGCGGGTCGACGCCGAGCGGGGGAGCGGGTGGATCGACCTGGACGCGCTGCTCCACCGGACGCTGCGGGTACGCGAGATCCCCCTGGACGAGGTGCGCTGCCGCGTGCTACGCGGCCCCGAGCAGGAGACGCCGGAGGACCGGGAGAAGGCCGCCGAACCGGACGCTCCGCCCCACCCGCACGATCACCCCTGGACGCTCACCTTCACGGGGATCCGCCTGGCGCACATCCGGGAGTTCGATTTCAACGAAGTCCGACTGACCGGCGACGGCACCGGCGGCGGCGCCTTCAAGGTGGTGATCGGCCGCAGCTTCCGCCTGGAGCCCTCCTTCGTGCGGATGCCCTCGGCGCAGCTCGCCCTGGGAGACGAGCCGATCGCCCGCAAGGCATGGCTCGACGCCGAGGCGAGCCTGGGCCCCTACGCGCCCCATGACCATCCGGGACTGGAGGGGTTCGACTTCCTCTCCGGCTCGCTGCGGATGCGCGGCGAGGTGCCGGACCTCCCCTTCCTCGACCGCGCGAGGCTGGTCGCGCCCGGCCGCCAGGTTCCCGGAGCGCTGGTCTCCGACCTGCGGTTCGACCATGGCCGGCTGGTGCCGGGGAGCCGCCTCGACATTACCGCCCCCGCGGCCGGTCCGGCCTCCCCCTTCGCGATCGCCGTGACGGTGACCGGCGGCCCCGGCAATCCCCTCTTCCACCTCGGCATCGACGCCAAGGGGTTGACCGCCGGCCGCCGCCCTCACTCCCCGCCGCTCTTCCAGGCCGCCACTCTGACGGTGGACACCAAGACCCCCGAGACCCGGCTCAGCCGCCTCTTCGCCACCGCCCGCGACCTCCGCGATCCGGACAAGCCCGCCGTCACCCTGCCGCTGACCAGCGACCTGCGGGCCACCGGGGTGCGGATCGAGGCTCCGGGCTCCCGCGCCACGCTGCACGCGGCGCTCGACCGCGCCACCGGCCGGATCGACCTCGCCGGCCTGCTCGACGGCCGGATCGACGTCCGCGGCCTGGACGCGGACGGCGTCGACATCCGCCTCGGCTTCGCCGGCGGCCACCCGGCCGCCAAGGCGCCACCCGCCGCCTGGGCGGTGCGGATGGCGGGCCTCCACCTCACCGGCATCCGCGAGATCGCGGTCGGCGACTACCGGGTGGCCGGGACCTCGCAGGCGGACCTCGCCTTCTCCTACGCGCCGGACGGCGTCCTCGCCGTGCCCCGGGCGGCGTTCCGACTCCCCACCGGCCGCTTCGACATCGCCGGCGAGACGGTCGCGCGCGGGCTCTCGGCGAAGGTCGAAGCCCGGGTCGATCCCACCGTCCTCGGCGCCACCTCCGGCCTCGCCGTCCTCCGGCTGGCCAGCGGCACGGTGGCGCTGAAGGCCGGCATCTCCTCGCTGGGCTTCCTCCGTCCCTATCTGGTCAAGACCTCCTGGCTGGGCCTGCAGGGGAAGGGGACGCTCGACGCCGACGCCCGGCTGGACCACGGCCGGCTCACCCCCGGCAGCCACCTGACGGTCGTCGCGGCGCCGATCCAGGCCAGGATCTTCGACAGCCAGGCCACCGGCCGGGGGACGGTCCGCGTGGCGGTGGCGGGGCAGGGCGCCGCCGGGCGCACCGAGATGCGGGTCCGCCTCGACCGCTTCGTGGTCGAGGACCTGCGGCAGGCCGGGTGGCCCGACTACCTGCGCGGCCAGGGGCTCCGCTTCGACGCCGTCCTGCCGGCGGCGCTCGACCTCACCGCGCCGATGCAAGATTTCGACGCCACGCTCGACCTGCCGGACGCCGAGGTTCCCGATCTCACCGTCTACGACGCCCTGCTGCCGCGCGAGGGGGGGCTCTGGATCGTCTCCGGCCGCGGCCGCGCCCGCCTGCACCTCGAAGCCTCCACCGCCACCAACCGGACGCGCGGCACCGCCATCCTCACCTCGGACGACGCGCGGGTCCGCTTCCAGAACCTGGAGCTCGCCGGCCGGCTCGACCTCCAGGCGCCGCTGGCCAGCCCCGACCTCGCCGGCCGCCGCTTCGACCTCGCCGGCACCCACCTGACCCTCGACGGCGTCTCCTGGCGCAACGTCGAAGCCCGGAGCGAGGCCGAGGCGCCGGGGTGGTGGGCGCGCGCCGACCTCACCGGCGGCTCGGTGATCTGGGGCACCCCGCTGTCGCTGCGCGGCGAAGGGAAGGTGGATATGCAGAGCTCCACCCCCCTGATCGCCCTGTTCGCCGAGCGCAGCCGCTTCCTGCGCTGGTTCGACGCCGCCCTGAAGGTGGAGAACGTGGCCGCGCAGGGGGTGGTGCGGCTGGGAGGCGGCAAGGTCGAGATCGAGTCGCTGCAGGCCACCGGCGGCCCCCTGGAGGTGAGATCCCGTATGATCTTCGCCAAGACCCGGAGGGCGGGAGATCTCTATCTCCGCTACGGCCGCCTGGCCGCGGGGATCGAGCTGCGCGACGGCCGGCGGACCTACAAGCTGCGCCAGCCGCTCGACTGGTACGAGAGCCGCCCGCAACCCTGAGCGCCCTCCCTCGTACTTGAGAGGGACCCAAGGAGCCGGATCATGAGGGAGCTCGCGAAGCACCTGGAGATCACGCTGCGCTCGTTCGCGCGCCAGCCGGGCATGGTCCTGATCGTGGTGCTGACGCTGGCGCTGGGGATCGGCGCCACCACCTCCCTCTTCGCCTATCTCGCCGCGATCCTCCGGCCGGTGCTGGACGCCCCCGACCCCGAGCGGGTGGTGTGGGTCTATACCGGGAACGACGAGCAGCCCCAGAACGTCGCCTCCAACCCCGAGTTCCGCGACCTCCAGCGGCAGCGGACCGGCCTCGCTGACCTCGTCGCCTTCACCGCCTGCGCCGCTTCGGTCGGCCAGGGGCAGGGCCAGGGCTCGACCTTCGCCTGGGGCGAGTTGGTGAGCGGCGGCTTCTTCCCCTTCTTCGGCGTCCGGCCCGAGCGCGGCCGCCTGCTCGGCGCGGCGGATGACCTGCCGGGGGCCGAGCCGGTAGTGGTCGTCAGCCACGATTTCTGGGCCGGGACGCTGGCCGGCGATCCGGCCGCGATCGGCCGGCCGCTGCGGCTCAACACCGCGACCTTCCTGCTGGTCGGCGTCCTGCCGGCGGGGTTCCGGTCCTATGGCCACACCTCGCCGATCTACGTGCCGCTGGCGCAGGCCGACCGGCTGACCGGCCTGCCGCGGCTGGAGGCGCGGGAGGTCCGCCTGGTGAGCCTGATCGGCCGCCTCGCTCCCGGAGTCAGCCCCCGCCAGGCGCGCGAGGCCCTGGCACGGACCGCCCGCGCCCTCGACCAGACGGCGCCGCTGGCGGACGGCAAGCGCCGCTTCAGCTTCGCCTCCGCCACCACCTACGATACCGCGCAGGCCGGCTCGGACCCCTACCTCCCCGCCGCCCGCGTGCTGATGGCGGCGGCCCTGCTCTTCCTTCTGCTCGCCTGCGCCAACGTCGCCAACCTGCTGCTGGCGCGGGCCACCGTGCGGCAGCGCGAGCTCGGCATCCGGGCCGCGCTCGGCGCCAGCCGCCGCCGCCTGGTGGCCGCCCTGCTCTCCGAGAGCCTGGTGCTCTGCCTGGCGGGGGGCGCCGTGGGGCTGGCGTTCGCGGTTCTGATGACCCGCCGCATCGAGTCCTACGTGCTGACCGATCCCGGCGGCTTCACCGGCTGGTCGAGCCACGACCACATCCTGCGGCTCGACGCCCGCGTGCTCGCCTTCGCCATCGCCGCCGCCCTGCTCTGCGGCCTCCTCTGCGGCCTGGCGCCGGCGCTCCGCATCCTGCGCGGCGACCTCCTCACCGCGGTCAAGACCGACGCCGCCGGCGCCACCGGGCCGGCCGGCGCCCTCGGCCCCCGCAAGCTGCTGGTGGTCGCCCAGGTGGGCCTCTCGGTGCTTCTGCTGCTCGGCGGCAGCCTGCTGGTGCGCACCCTGCGCAACGCCGAGCACACCAGCCCCGGCTTCGACCCCTCGCGGCTGCTGATGCTCTCGCTCTACGTGCCGCGCAACATCGGCGCCCCCGAGGTGGGGGCCGCCGCCATCTACCGCCGGGTGCTGGAGGAGGCCTCGGACCTCCCCGGCGTCCGCTCGGCCACCCTGACGCTGACCGTACCGCTGGCGGGGAACACCCGCGACACCCGGGTGGCCCGCCCCGACCGGCCGGACCAGCACGTGCCGGTCTCCTACGACCTCGTCGCGCCCGGCTACTTCGAGACGTTGCGCATCCCCATCCTGGCCGGCCGCTCCCTCGACGCCCGCGACCGCCGCAATTCCCCGCCCGTGGTGGTGATCAGCCGGACCCTGGCGCGATCCCTCTGGGGAGAGGCCAACGCCCTGGGACGGACGATCTCGATCCCCGACCCGCCGCCGCGGCCGGGGCAGCCCCCCGGTCCCCTCTTCGAGGTGGTCGGCGTGGCGGGGGACGTCCATTCGGCCTCGGTGGTGAAGCCGGCGGAGCCCTTCCTCTACCTCCCGGTCGAGCAGCGCTCCCACACGCGGCTGACCCTGATCGTGCGCACCGCCGGCTCCCCCGCCGCCCTGGCCCCCGCCCTGCGGCAGGCCGTCCGCGCGGCGCATCCGGACCTCTCGATCATCGACCTCACCACCTGCGACGAGCAGATGGGACGCAGCCTCGCCCAGCAGCGGATGCACGCCGAGATCGCCAGCTTCTTCGGCCTGATGGGGCTGGCGGTGTCGGTGGTCGGCCTGTTCGGACTGCTGAGCTACACGGTGAGCCTGCGGGTGCGCGAGTTCGGCATCCGGATGGCGATCGGCGCCCAGCCCGGCAACCTGGAGGCCCTGGTGCTGCGCCAGGGGATGGGGCTGGTCGCCACCGGCCTCGCCCTCGGGCTGCTCGGGGCCCTCGGGCTCATCCGCCTGCTCCAGAACCTGCTCTTCGGCGTCGCCGCCACCGATCCCCTGAGCTTCCTCGGCGTCGCCGCCGGCTTGGTCGTCGTGACGCTCTTCGCCTGCTACCTGCCCGCCCACCGCGCCGCCCAGCTCGATCCGCTGGAGGCGCTGCGGGGGCGCTAGCGCGCCCGGACCCTCACCCCCTGCCCCTCTCCCTTCCCCGCCCACCCTCCCTCACAGGGAGAGGGGAACCCCCGCCCGCTCATCATCCAGGCTCTGTTTTTCAGTCT
>DASWQX010000781.1:0-3316 GCA_036403495.1 Thermoanaerobaculia bacterium | reverse complement strand
GTTGGGAGGGCTCATCGCTCTCTGGCCCGGCGGAAATCCTCTGCTGGCCTTCGCGGCGGCCACGGCGGTGGGGAATCTCTGGATGGGGATCGGGGTGTGGCGGGCGCGGTCGAGGGAGGGGCCTTGAGATCCAAGTGTGCTAGACTTTTTCCGGGAGTAGCTCAATATGCCACGTACAGACGACGCAATCCACGCAGTTATCTTCCGAAGCGGCGAATGGTTGATCGCACAGTGCCTGGAGTACGACATCGCTACGCAGGCTCGCGAGCTCAGAGACTTGCTGTACGAGGTGGAGCGAATTGTCGCGGCTCACATTCTGGTCGCCGATAAGGAGGGCATGGAGCCATTTGCCAACCTTCCCCAAGCGCCCAAGCGGTTTTGGCAGATGTATAAGAACGCGACCGCCAGGGTTGAGCCGATCCGGCCCGCTGAGTTTCCGGCCGCCCATCATCCACCGTTAGAGTTGCGCGCGGCTTAACCTCCCAAGTCAAAATCTTCCTCATCAGACGGGTCCTCTGGCTGGAGGCCAAAGTCCTCCGGAGGAATGCCGAGGCGCCGACACAAGCTCCCTGTGGTGAACGGATCGAGTTGCTCGTCCAGTTCGACCCCCGGAAGCTGGGCCGTCGTCTTCTTGTCCTCGCTCTGCAGGTACCAAAGATGAGTAGTACCTCCATAGGGATCGCTAGCGGACAAGTGGTGTAGCCGCAAGCCGTAGAGGCTCTCAACCCGGGAAAGAAACTGCCGGAGCGTCAGACTCCAGGGATGCTCCGCTCCAAGCTCATTCATCTGCACCACTTCACCTTTGGGCGGCTCAGCCGTGGCCGGGCACTCTGCTTGGCAGGTAGCTTCTCCTTGGGTGCCATCCGAAAATGGTAGCACATACCCGTAACCGTGCAGGCCGCGGAATATCCCAACTAGGGAAACGCGATCCCCGATTCGGGAACTACGGTATTACGCCCCGATCCGCCCTACCCGCACGATCGGACCGTCCGCTTCGTCGGGATTGCGCAGATCGATCGTGCCCTGGATCGCCCAGAGGTTGTCACCTTGGGGATCGAGGAGGGTCTGGGTGACCTCCCACTCGCGGTCGCCGGTCTTCTTGATCTGCGTCCAGTGATGGCGGCGGGATTCGGGGGTGAAGGGGAGCTCGCCGTACTCCACGAGGAAGGGGGCCATCGTCGATTCGAAGCGCTCGGGGTCCCACTGGGTCTGGGGGTCGTCCGGATCGTGCTTGACGAGGTTGGGCGCCTCGTCCCATTCCTTGAGCGAGAGGGCGCGGACGAGCAGGTGCATCTCGGCGCGCACGCGGGCGGCGAAGGTCTTGGGATCGGCGAGCAGCTCTTCCAGCCAGAGGATCTCACGGGCGGTCTTGCGCTCCTTGGTCTGGAGCAGGATCTCGGGATGGAGCAACCCCTGCCATTCCTCGAGCAGGCTGGAGTCGGTCTGCTCGACCAGGGCGCGGAAGAAGCCGAGGGCGTCCCACACCCCCTCGGTCTTGGCCGGCTCGGGGACGCTCTGGTCGAGCGTCTTGTAGAGCTGCGAGAGGTAGCGCAGGAGCACCCCTTCGCTGCGCTGCAGGTTGTAGCGCTTCACGTAGTCCGCGAAGCTCATGTACCCCTCGAACATCTCGCGGCCGATCGACTTCGGCTTGATGTCCTCCCCGCCCACCCAGGGATGCTTGCCCCGGAAGCGGTTGAAGGTGCCGTAGATGAAGTCCGAGAGCGGCTTCGGATGGGTGACCTCCTCCAGCTTCTCCATCCGCGCCTCGTACTCGACCCCCTCCGCCTTGAGCTGCGCCACCAACTCCCCCTTGAGCTTGTCCACCTGCTTGCGGAGGACAATGTCCGGATCCTCCAGGATCGACTCGACCAGGGTGATGAGGTCGGGCACGTAGGTCTCGGATTCCGGCTCGAGCTGCGGGATCGTCTCGACCAGGTAGAGCGAGAGCGCCTGGTGGAGCGAGAAATCCCACTGGAGGTCCTCGGCCACGACGGCCCAGAGATAATTCGTGGACGCGTCGCGCTTCATCTTGATGATCTTGGCGCGGTAGAGCGAACGCACGAGGACCGCGGCCTGGGTCAAAAGGCGCGCCTTCGCCCCCTCCTCCTCGTGGCTGCGGCGGATGAGGTCGCGCAGCGAATCGAAATTGCGGAGATTGGGATCGTCCAACTCGGCGTCGCGCTGGAGGAGGTTGAGCACCATGCCGTGGGTGATGCGGAAACGGGACTTGAGCGTCTCCGGCGGCCGCTCGATCAGCTTCTCGAAGGTCTCCTTGTTCCAGGAGACCTCCCCTTTGGCCGGGCCCTTGACGACCTTCTTGTTGCCGCTCCGCTCGTTCTTGCGCTTCTCGATGATGTGCTCCGGCGCTTGGGCGACCACGCTCCCCTGGATGTCGAACCCCTTGCGGCCGGCGCGGCCGGCGATCTGCTTGAAGTCGCGCACGGAGAGGATGGAGGTCTTCACGCCGCCGAACTTCGCCAGCTTGGTGAACAGCACGGTGCGGATGGGGATGTTGACCCCGACGCCGAGCGTGTCCGTGCCACAGATGACGCGCAGCAGCCCCTGCTGGGAGAGCTGCTCGGTGAGCAGCCGGTACTTCGGCAGCAGCCCGGCGTGGTGGACGCCGATGCCGAAGGAGAGGAAACGCTTGCACTCCTTGCCGTAGGGGGTGTCGAAGCGGAAGTCGCCGACCGCCTCGCGGATGCGCTCGCGCTCCTCGCGGTTGGAGATCTGGGCGCTGGTGAGGGCCTGGGCCAGCTCGGCGCACTCGCGCTGCGTGAAGTTGACGATGTAGATCGGCGCCTTGGCGGCGGCGATGAGCACCTCGATCGTCTCGTGGAGCGGCGTCTCGCGGTATTCGAAGTCGAGCGGCACCGGCCGGTGCTCGGAGCTGACGAGGGCGACCTCGATCCCGGTGCGTTCCTCGATGTGCTGGGCGATGCCCGAGACATCGCCGAGGGTGGCGGACATCAGCAGGAAGCGGGTGCGGGGGAGCGTGATCAGCGGGATCTGCCAGGCGACGCCGCGCTCGGGGTCCGAGTAGTAGTGGAACTCGTCCATCACCACGTAGGGAGCGTCGAGCCGCTCGCCCTCGCGCAGGGCGCGGTTGGAGAGCACCTCGGCGGTGCAGCAGATCACCGGCGCGTCCGGATTGATCGAGGCGTCGCCGGTGAGCATGCCGACGTTCTCGGGTCCGAGGTCGTCGCAGAGGGAGAAGAACTTCTCCGAGGCGAGGGCCTTGATCGGGCTGGTGTAGAAGGAGGCCTTCCCCTCGCAGAGCGCCTTGAAGTGGAGGCCCAGCGCCACCAGCGACTTG
>DASWQX010000780.1:0-4051 GCA_036403495.1 Thermoanaerobaculia bacterium | reverse complement strand
CCTCCACCCGCGGCGGCACGGCGCGCAGCTCGGAGACCGGCGGCGGCTCCTTGTGCAGGATCTGGTAGACCAGGGTGGTGATCGTGTCCCCCTCGAAGGGGCGCTTGCCGGAGAGGATCTCGTAGAGGACGACGCCGAGCGAGAAGATGTCGCTCCGGCCGTCGAGGTCCTCGCCGCGGATCTGCTCGGGAGAGAGGTACTGCGGGCTCCCCATCACCGAGCCGGCCATCGTCAGCTCGGTGCTCTGCCCGGCCATCTTGGCGATGCCGAAGTCGGCGACCTTCACCCAGCCGGCGCGGTCGAGCAGGATGTTGCTCGGCTTGATGTCGCGGTGGACGATCCCCTGGTTGTGGGCGTAGCCGAGCGCCTCGGCGGCCTGGCGGACGGCGCGCAGCGCCTCGCGCAGGCTCATCCGTCCGCCCTTGTCCAGGCGCTGCGCCAGATCGGTCCCCTCGACGTACTCGAAGGCGAGGTAGAGGAGCCCCTCGGCCTCGCCGGCGTCGAACAGCGTCACGACATTGGGGTGGAGCAGCCGCCCGGCGGCGCGGGCCTCGCGCAGCAGGCGCTTCTTGCGATCCTCGATCTCCTGAGGCCGGCCGACCAGGCGCACGGTCTTGATCGCCAGGCGGCGGTCGATCTGCGGGTCTTCGGCGAGGTAGACCTCGCCCATGGCGCCGGCCCCCAGGAAGCTGAGGATGCGGTAGCGGCCGACGAGGTGGCCGCCGTCCAGGGCGTTCACCGCTCGATCGGGCCCCCGTCCGCCATGGATTCACCGGGCTCGCCGGCGAGCGGCTCGCCGGCCATCGCCCCTTCGTCGCCGGTCGCCACGTCCTCCCGCTGGTTGAGCAGGGCCTTCGCCTCCTCGGCGCGATCGGCCGGGACGCGGATATTGATGTTCGCCAGATCCCCGATGTCCGCCGGGAACTCGCTGGAGTGCAGGGACTCCGCCTCGGCGTCGATGCCGCTGCTCTGCAGGAAGCCGACGACGATGGTCGCCTCCTCCGTGGTGCCTACGATCTTGACGATTTCCCACTCTGCCTCTTCGGCCATCAGCTACCCTCCAACTCAAAGGTGGATCATATCGTAGCCTTCGGGGCGGCGGGCGGACTGACGGGGACCGGCTCGGCATTCCCTCGCCCCGGCGCCGTCAGCCCTTCGAGCGTATAGGGGACCAGCTCCTGGCGCGGGTACCAATGCCGGCTGTGCTCGGCGAAGCGGCCGAGCTTGTGGTGCCAGCGGTAGTGGGAGACCACCATCGACTTGCCGTCCGCCTCGATCCAGTTGCAGGTGTTCGCCTCGCGCTCGCCGCCGCGGCCGCGGTTCGAGGTGGTCGTCCCCGAGTGCAGGATGACCACCGGCGGCCGCCCCTTGGGGTAGAACTCCTCGGAGTTGCCGATGTAGGCCTGGTGGAGGTGACCCGAGAGGATCAGGTCGACGCCGGCGCTGGAGAAGAGGTCGATCGCCTCGTAGGCGTTGGCGAGCACCCGCTGGGTGCCGAAGTTGGGAGGCGGGATCAGGTGGTGATGGGCGACCACCACCTTGAGCACCTCGTCCGGCGTCGCCAGCAGGAGCTTCTCCACCTCGAGCAGCCGGCGCAGGGTGATGCGGCCGTCCTTGATCGTCCAGCCGAACGCCGTGTTGATGCCGACCACCAGCATCTGGTCGTCGCGGTAGGTGGGCTCGAGCTCCGGGCTGAAGTTCGCCCGGTAGCAGCCGAACGGGTTGAAGATCCGCTCCCAGACGCGGTAGAGGGGGACGTCGTGGTTGCCCGGCACGGTGATCGTGCGCACGCCGAGCTTCTCGATGCCGTCGACAAAGGCGCGCGCCTGCCGGAACTGCTCCGGCTTGGCGCGCTGCGTCAGGTCGCCGGAGACGACCACCAGGTCGGGGCGGTTGCGCTCGACGAACGCCAGCACCCCCTCGGACACCCGCGGCAGGTGCGGGGGCCCGAAGTGGACGTCGGAGATGTGGAGGATGGAGCGCAGCCTCGCGCTCCCCTACTCGCCTTCGCGGGAGAGGAGCTGGTCAACGTTGCGCGAGACCTCGCCCGCCACGAAGGTCGACAGTGCGCCGACGATCTCCGGCCCGTGCCGGCGGCCGATGAAGAAGCCGCCGACCGCCGCCACCAGCAGCGACGGGATCGGATAGCGAACCACCAGACGCTGCCAGTCCACCCCTTCCGGTACCAGCTCGTCGAGGATCTCCTCGGCGAACCCTTCGCGCTCCTGCAGCTCGCTCATCTCGTCTCCCCTCTCAAGTGATGACGTCTCGGGCCTGGCGGGTCTCTACGCCTCGTCGTCCCGGCTGCCGCGGCGGACGATCAGGCCGAGCAGGAAGCCGACGCCGGCGGCGATCATCACCGCCTTGGCCGGGTTGTCCCGCACGTAGAGGCTGACCTCCCGCGTGACGTTGCCCGCCTCCGAGCGCACCCGGGTATAGGTCTTCTGGGCGGTCTCGGCGACATCACCGTAGGTCTCGCGGGCCCGCTCGGCGCCGCGGCGGATCTCCTTCGAGGCGCGCTCGGCGCCGCGGCGGACGTCGTGGGAGACCTTCTTGTAGCGGTCCTGAACCTGCTCGGATACCTTCTGATACTGATCCTGCGCCTGATCGCCCAGCTTCTGAAAGCGCTTGCGGGCCGCGTCGACGCCGTCGGTGACCGCCTCGCGTGCCGTTTCGGCACCGTCTTCCAGGTTCGACTTGATATCCTTGAGATCCGCCATGATTGGCCTCCGTTACTGAAAAGAGAAAAGAATCGGATCTGCCGAGCCGTCCGGCAGGAGTTCACCGCGCGTTCGGCAATGCAATCTAGCAGGAATCGTGCCTCCCGGGCTCCGCACCGACCCGATGCTAAGATCGCGTGCCGTGATCGACCTCGACGCCACCCATTCCGCGCCGCCGCGCCTCCCCGTCCGCCGCGACGACGGTGGCCCCTCCTTCCCCGGCAAGCTGGCGCGCTACTTCCACCTCGCCTTTCGGGTGACCTACGAGGACGGCGTCCTGCTCACCGCCTCGGCGCTCGCCTTCGTCAGCGTGCTGTCGCTGATCCCGCTGCTGACCGCCCTCTCCTTCGTCGGCGCGCGGGTGTTCAGCCAATATCCCCAGCGGAGCCTGGAGATCATCGTCCAGATCCTCCCCTACTCGGACAAGAGCGTGGTCGACGCCATCGCCGAGTTCCTCGACCAGGCGGAGACCATCCACGGCGTCGGGGTGATCGCCTTCTTCGTGACGACCATTTATCTCTTCGCGACGGTCGAGGAGACCTTCAACAAGATCTGGAACGTGTCGCGGCGGCGCCCCGTGCGGGCGCGCCTGATCTCATTCCTCCTGATGATCTTCTGGGGGCCGCTGCTGATCGGGGCGACCTTCTCCAGCCTGCTGGTGCTACGGCAGAGCCCGGCCTTCCGCAGGGTGCTCCAGGAGTCGCTCCTGCTCAACGTGCTGCCATTTTTAGCCACGGTGGTGGGGCTCACCCTGCTCTACTGGCGGGTCCCCTATACCAGCGTGCGCCTGCGCAACGCCCTGGCCGGAGGGCTGCTCACCGCCATCCTGCTGGAGATCCTGCGCGAGGGGTTCGGCTCCTACGTCGAGGTCTTCCGCAACGTCAGCATCGTCTACGGCAGCTACGCCTTCGCCCTGCTGTTCATGATCTCGCTCGACCTGACCTGGACGATCATCCTGTTCGGCGCGGTGGCCACCTACACGGCGCAGCACTTCTCGCTGCTCGCCCGGGGGCTGAACCGCCATCCGCCGGTGCAGGCGGCCTGGGTGGGGCTCGCCACCCTGACCCTGATCGCCCGCCGCTTCAATAACGGCAAGCCCCCCCTCTCGCGCGAGGCGCTGGCCGACCGCATGTGCCTGCCCACCGACGAGCTCGAGCGCATCCTGCGGCCGCTGGCGATCCAGGGGCCGCTCCAGGTGGTAGGCGACCATGGCTACGCCCTCACCGCCGATCCGCGCCAGATCCGGGTCGAGGAGGTCCTCGCTGCCTACGACCACCGGGCGCGGCGCGGCGCCGAGCTGGTGGGCGGGGAGATCGCGGCCCGCCTCCAGG
>DASWQX010000779.1:0-2337 GCA_036403495.1 Thermoanaerobaculia bacterium | reverse complement strand
GATCTCCGCCAGATGGTGGAGCTGGCCCGGGCCGCGACGATCCTGGCGGACCACCTGGACGCCGGCGCGGCCGGGAGCCGGCCCGTCGCGGACCTCCGCTTCCGCGCCTGGACCGAGCTGGCGAACGCCCACCGCGCGGCCGACGAGCTCGACCTGGCCGATCACGCCCTGGGCCTCGCCACCGACCACTTCGAGCCGGGCCTCTCGGACGAGCTGCTGCTGGCCCGCTTCTTCGTCGTGTTCGCCTCGCAGCAGGCGGCGCGCCGCAACTTCGGCCTCGCCTGCACGACGCTGGCGATCGTGGCCGCCGTCTACCTCCGGCACGACGACGCCCACCTCGCCGGCCGGGCCTTCATCATGCGCGGCATCTTCAAGGGCTATTCCGGCGAGGCCGAGGAGGCCGTGCGGAGTCTGGACCAGGGTCTGTCGATGATCGACGAGGCGCTGGATCCCGGCCTGGTGCTCTCCTCCCTGCAAAACCGCGCCTGGTTCCTCGTCGACTGCGGCCGTTTCCGGGAGGCCCAGCGGGCGCTCTTCGACCTGCGCTGCCGCGGGCTCGACGTCGGCGGCCGTCTGGGCGCGCTGAAGCTGCGCTGGCTGGAGGGGCACATCCATGCCGGGCTGCAGAAGCTCGATCTCGCCGAGCGGGCGCTCGGGCAGGTGAAGGAGGGCTTCGAGGAGGCCGGCCTCGGCTACAAGGCCGCGCTGGCCGGCCTGGAGCTCGCCGAGGTCCAGCTCCGCCGCCGGCGCGTTCCGGAGGCCGAGAGCCTGGCCCTCCAGTGCGCCGACGTCTTCATCACCTTGCGGATCCGCCGCGAGCTGATGGCCACCGTCCTGGTGCTCCGCAAGGCCGCCGAGACGCACCTCCTCGACCTCTCCCTGCTCCAGCACGCCATCCACCTGCTGCACAAGGAAGACCGCCACCCCACGGCGTCGTTGCTGGAAGAGGCGTAGGGGGCCAGAGGTCCCACGCTGAACGGCGCGCTACGGGCACGGTCGGTCCTGATTCGCCCCCACCCCGAAGCCTCACCCCCGGCCCCTCTCCCACCGCCCTCCCACCCGACCGGGAGAGGGGGGGCCCGGTTGAAGCGTCGGTGGCCGTAGGGTGCGCTCTGCGCACCGTCAACGTTGAACGGCACACACAGCGCTTCCTACAGGCTTAGTCCTCCCCGTTACGCCCCCCCTCTCCCGGCTGGCGGGAGGGCGGTGGGAGAGGGGCCGGGGGTGAGGCTTCGGGGTGGGGGGCCGCCCGCTTCAGCGTTCAAACCGGCTATGATTCTGCGCGTCGGAAGATGGTTTCCGACGCTCATCCTGGGAGTCGACAACTCATGAAGAGAAGCATGAAGAAACTCAAGCTGGGAAAAGAGACTTTGAGGACCCTCGAATCAGGCCTTGAGCAGGTCGCGGGGGGATCGTCAGTAGGTCCGGGCTGTACTTTCTGCGCAGGCTCGTGCTCCTGCAATTCCACCAGCCCAAACTGTGATACCAAACCTACTGATCCTGGCATGCTCAATACGCATAACACCTCCTGTCCCAAGTAGGTTGCCGCTGGCAGTAGGGAGGGGTCCGCGGGGGGGGCCGCCCCAGCCGGCACGGACGTTACCCCTCTCCTACGTTCCGCCGTTCCCTCGCGTCAACCGCTCCAGGGCCGCCCTCAGCATGTCGTGGATCTCCTTCTCCGTGGTGCGCTCCGCTTGCGGCGGCGGAGGCGGGGGCGGGGACACCGGGACGAGGCCCTGGAGCATCTCGCGCAGGCGGTTCTGGGTGACCGAGGTCCGCGGCGCCGACAGCGGATAGGCGAGGCCGAAGAACTCCGCCGGCTCCATGTCCGCCGCCTTGCAGATGCGGACCACGTGGTCCAGCCGGAGGTCCGCCGCCCCGGACAGCAGCTTGCTCAGGTAGCTCGGGCTCATCCCCAGACGCCGCGCGACCTCGCGGTTCGAGAGGCCAAGGATCCGGAGAGTCACCTTGACCAGGTTGACCAGACGCTTGGTTTCCGGATCGGCCTCTTTCGTGAAGTCGTCGTCCATATCCCTGAATCGTACAACGCCCTCCCGGAGACCACAAGCCGAGTTCCTCGCCATGATTGCCAAATGAGAATCAATGAGCTATAAACAGAGTCGCAGAGGATTTCCCAAGGGCGCGATTTCCTCATCCTGAAGAACGACCCCATCCGGGTCCTCAGGGCACCGGTGCTGTGAAACGAGAACTGGAGGGACTGTGATGAACGACGACCGGACCGAGCTCCTCAACGCCTTCAGCGCGCGCTACCTGGCGGCCGTCCAGGAGCTGGACGATCCCCCGACCGCCCACGAAGCCGACACTTCCGGCCCGCTG
>DASWQX010000778.1:0-3315 GCA_036403495.1 Thermoanaerobaculia bacterium | reverse complement strand
CTGGTGCGCCGGCGGGGCGAGCTGATGCAGGAGGCGGTGCCGGTGGGGAAGGGGGCGATGGCCGCGATCATCGGCATGGACGCCGGGACCATCGCCGCCATCGCCGCCGAGGCGACGACGGCGGACGAGATCTGCGCCGTGGCCAACCTCAACGGCCCGGCGCAGACGGTGATCGCCGGCGATAAGGGGGCGATCGACCGCGCCGTCGCCCTGGCTCGCGAGCGGGGCGCCCGCAAGGCGACGCTGCTCGCCGTCTCCGCTCCCTTCCACTCGCCGCTGATGCGGCCGGCCCGCGAGGGGATGACGCCGCTGCTGGAGGCCGCCGACTTCCGCGATCCGCGGCTGCCGGTGGTGACCAACGTCGACGCCGCGCCGGTGACCACCGGGGCCGCCGCCCGCGACGCCCTGATCCGGCAGATCGACAGCCCGGTGCGCTGGGTCGAGTCGATCCTCTGGATGGAAGATTCGCTGGGGGTGGAAGCGTTCGTGGAGGTGGGGCCGGGCAATATCCTGTCGGGGATGAACCGGCGGATCGTCCGCGCGGCCCGCTCGACCGGGATCTCGGATCCCGATCATCTCCGGCAGCTTCTCGCCGAGGAGGGGACCCAGTGATGTTCAAGCTCGACGGCAGGACCGCGCTGGTGACCGGCGCGTCGCAGGGGATCGGCGAGGCGGTGGCGAAGCTCCTCGCCCGGCAGGGGGCGCGCGTGGTGCTGGCGGCCCGCAACGAGGAGAAGCTGAAGGCGCTCGCCGCCTATATCGACGCCGGCGGCGGCTGCGCCCGGCCGCTGGCGCTCGACGTCGCGGCGCCGGAGACCTTCGGTGAGCGGCTGAAGAGCCTGCCGGAGGACTTCGCGGCGATCGACATCCTGGTCAACAACGCCGGCATCACCGCCGACAACCTGCTCGCCCGCATGCCGCTCGACGACTGGGAGCGGGTGCTGCGCACCAACCTCACCGGCGCCTTCGCGCTCACCAAGGAGGTGGTGCGCGGCATGATGAAGCGGCGCTGGGGGCGGCTGATCAACGTCTCCTCGGTGGTGGGGATGATGGGCAACGCCGGCCAGGCGAACTATGCGGCCTCCAAGGCCGGGCTGATCGGCTTCACCAAGTCGGTCGCCCGCGAGCTGGGGAGCCGCAGCATCACGGCCAACGTGGTGGCCCCCGGCTACATCGA
Source organism: Thermoanaerobaculia bacterium (assembly GCA_036403495.1). Classification (GTDB taxonomy): domain Bacteria; phylum Acidobacteriota; class Thermoanaerobaculia; order Multivoradales; family UBA5704; genus DATARR01. The sequence continues at coordinate 2,138 of DASWQX010000778.1, read as the reverse complement.
GACGGCGATGACCGACGCCCTGCCGGCCGCCGCCAAGGAGGAGCTGACCGGGGCGATCGCCCTGAAGCGGCTCGGCACCGTGGACGACGTGGCCGCGGCCGTCCTCTTCCTCGCCAGCGAGGAGGGGGGGTACATTACGGGGCACACCCTCAACGTCTCGGGTGGTCTCTATATCTGAATGTCTTGGATGGACTCGGTTGGGATCTTTGTGTTAGAACCGCAGATCGTGCGCGGGCGCGCCCCGGGCCGATCATGATCAGGATCGACAAGGAGGGAACCAGCGATGGCAGTTGCAGATAAAGTCAAGAGCATCATCGTCGAGCAGCTCGGGGTCGACGAGGAGGAAGTCACCCTGGACGCCAGCTTCACCGAGGACCTGGGCGCTGATTCCCTGGACATCGTGGAGCTGGTGATGGCCTTCGAGGAGGAGTTCGGGATCGAGATCCCCGACGAGGAGGCCGAGAAGATCAGCAACGTGCGCGAGGCCGTGACCTACATCGAGAGCAACGCCGGGGACCAGAACTAGGGTTTCCCCCCGTTTCCAGCGAGCTTCCGCAAAGATCCAATCTTGAAGACAGAGCCGCGTCGCGTCGTCGTCACCGGGGTCGGCCTGGTGTCGCCCCTGGGGGTCGGCACGGCCGTGAACTGGCGTGCCCTGCTCGCCGGGGAGAGCGGCATCGGCCCGATCACCCGCTTCGACACGACGGAGTACCCGTCGCGCATCGCCGGCGAGGTCAAGGGCTTCAACCCGCTCGACTATGTCGACAAGAAGGACGTCAAGAAGAGCGACACCTTCATCCATTTCGCCCTCGCCGCCTCCAAGTTCGCGCTGGAGGACTCGGGGCTCAAGATCGACGCCGGCAACGCCGAGCGCGTCGGGGTCGTCATCGGCTCCGGCATCGGCGGCCTGCCGCTGATCGAGGCCACCCACAAGATCCTGCTGGAAAAGGGGCCGAGCCGGGTCTCGCCGTTCTTCATCCCCGGCCAGATCGTCAATCTGGCGGCGGGCCAGGTGTCGATCCACTACGGCGCCAAGGGCCCCAGCACCTCGCCGGCCACCGCCTGCACCACCGGCCTGCACGCCATCGGCGACGCCTACCGCTTCATCCAGGGGGACGAGGCCGACGCCGTGATCGCCGGCGGCACGGAGGCGGTGATCACGCCGCTCGCCGTCGCCGGCTTCTGCGCCATGCGCGCCCTCTCCACCCGCAACGACGAGCCCCGGAAGGCCTCCCGCCCCTGGGACGCCCAGCGGGACGGCTTCGTGATGAGCGAGGGGTGCGGCATCGTCGTCCTCGAGGAGATGGAGACGGCCAAACGCCGGGGCGCCCCGATCTACGCCGAGGTGGTGGGCTACGGCATGAGCGCCGACGCCTACCACATCTCCGCTCCCCATCCGGAGGGGGACGGCGCGGTGCGGGTGATGCGGGTCGCCCTCCGCGACGCCGGCCTGCAACCGGAGCAGATCGGCTACATCAACGCCCACGGCACCTCGACGCAGCTCGGCGACCTCTCCGAGGTGCGGGCGATCAAGAAGGTCTTCGGCGACCACGCCTACAAGCTGGCGGTCTCCTCCACCAAGTCCTCCACCGGCCACCTGCTGGGCGCCGCCGGCGGCCTCGAGACCGGCATCCTGGCGCTCGCTGTCCGCGAGCAGATCCTGCCGCCCACCATCAACCTCGACGAGCCGGGCGAGGGGTGCGACCTCGACTTCGTCCCCAACCAGCCCCGCAAGGTCGACCTCGAATACGCCGCCAGCAACTCCTTCGGCTTCGGCGGCACCAACGCCTCGATCATTTTGAAGCGGTATTCGGGGGAGTAGCCCCACCCCAACCCTCATCACCCCGGCCCTCTTCTCCCGTCCCCTCCCCCCTCCCTCACCGGGAGAAGAGGGAGAAAGACAAAAACAGAGACTGAAAAACAGAGCCTGGATGATGAGGGGGCGGGGTTCCCCTCTCCCTGTGAGGGAGGGCGGGAGGGGAAGGGAGAGGGGCCAGGGGTGAGGGTTCGGGCGGGGCGGCTTCACCGGGAGAAGAGGGAGAAAGACAAGCTCGGCGGTGCTATCCTGTTGCCAGCGGGAGGATCTTCCCTTTTTTGCCCATGCGGAATAAGATCCTCCAAACAACGATTTCGAAAGG
>DASWQX010000777.1:0-2470 GCA_036403495.1 Thermoanaerobaculia bacterium | reverse complement strand
CTCGCCGGGTCGCTCGCGGCGCTCGCCGGACAGCCGCATGGAACGCTGCTCCTGGGCCTGGTCGCGGTCGGCCTGGTCGCCTTCGGAGCGTACTCGCTGCTGCTCGCCCGCTACGGGCGGATCGCGGCCTGAGTCGAACCGCCAGCCTCGGAGGGGGATGCTCGGTGTAAGATTCCCGTGGCCTAAAATTCAACGCGGGAAGTCTCACTGTCCACTCCGGGACTGGGATGGTTGACACGGAAAACTCCAGGGTCACCGACGAGACGCTGATCGGCCGCATCGCGGCCGGTGACCCGTCCGCTTTCGACCGCCTCGTCCGGCGGCACCAGGCGGCGGTGTACCGGTTCGTCCGCGCCGCCCTCTCTTCGGACGTCACGGACAACGGCGCCGAGGAGATCCTGCGCGAGACCTTCCTCGCCGCTCGCCGCGCCGCGCCGCGCCACCGCGATGAGCCCTCCGCCCGCCCCTGGCTCCTCTCCCTGGTCCGTCAGACGATCGATCGCCTTTCCGCCCTGTCCCACGAGCGTGAAATCCCTTCCCTGCGCGAGCTGGCGGACGAGGCCGGCTGGGGGAGGGCCGGCGACGACGAGGCTCCGGAATACGACGCCCGCGAGGTGGAGGCCGCCTTCGCGGCGCTCCCTCCCGAGGATCGCGAGCTCCTCACTCTCTGCGACCGCGAGTACTTCACCGTCGACGAGACGGCGCGGGTCACCGGCCTCTCGGATTCCGCGGTCTGCACCCGCCTGCACCGGGCCCGCCTGCGGCTGCTCGGCCGGATCGCGGCCTCGTCGCCGGGAGAGCCGGTGGAAGAGGAGAAGGTCGTCGCCGGCCTCCACTGCGGCGAGGTGCTCGCGGACCTGACCGAGAATCTCGACGGCCGGCTGAGCCGCGACCGCGCCGAACGGCTCGACGAGCACCTGGCGGGGTGCGCCGGATGCCGGCGGTTCGACGGCGCCGTCCTCGCCGCCGTGCGAGCCCTGCGGCAACTGGCGGACGAGCCGCTCGATCCCGAGATCGAGGAGCGCCTGGCGGCGTCGCTGCGGGGCGGCCGCGGCGGTGAGGACACCCCCCTTGCCTGACTCCGGGCTCCGGATCCGCCCGGCGGAAGCCGCGGATGCCGCGACGATCGTCGATTTCCAGCGCCGCATGGCCCAGGAGACCGAGGACCTGGATCTCGACCGCGCCACGCTGAGCCGCGGCGTCGAGGCCGTCTTCGCCGATCCCGCCAAGGGCGCCTACTGGATCGCCGAGCGCGGTGGCTCGAGCATCGGTTGCCTGCTGACCACCTACGAATGGAGCGACTGGCGCGACGGCGTGATCCTCTGGATCCAGTCGGTGTACGTCGTCCCCGAGGAGCGCGGCCAGGGGGTCTACCGGGCGCTCTACGAACGGGTCCGGCGGCAGGTGGAGGAGTCGGACGCGCTCAAGGGGATCCGGCTCTACGTCGAGAAGCGCAATGCCGGCGCGCAGCGGGTCTACACCCGGCTCGGCATGACCCGCGAGCACTATGACCTGTTCGAGTGGCTGAAAGGCTAGAGAAACGCGATCCGGCCGTCGCGCACGGCGAGCTCGCCGTCCTGCGCCGCCCACTGGAAGACCCGCTCCAGCCGCTCACGGATCGCGTTGGTCACCTGGCCGTACCCGAGATATCCGACGAGGGCGCGGGCGAGCTCCTCCTTCTCGACCTCAGCCTCCTGCCGCCGCTCCACCAGCGTGCGCAGCACCCGGATCAGGAACTTGTAGTCGTAGCGTCCGAAGGTCGGCGTGGCGCCGGCCAGCAGCTCCCCCTGGACGGCGACGATCCGGCGTTCGATGGCGACCGCCAGATGCGCCTCCAGCCGCGCCCGCACGGTCTTGCCGAACTTCGGCGAGCCGAGCCGGTCGCCACCCGGCGGATCATCTCCTCACGGCTCAACGCTCCCGCTCCCCAGCAGACCTGGCGGATCGCCGCGAGGATCGGCTCGACGACCGGTCCGTCCGCGCTCGCCGGCTCGCGGCCGGGTGTCACGCCTCCCGCCTCCGCGGTGAGGCGCTCCGCCCCGATCCTATCGAGCAGGTCCGTCGCGGGCTCGAAGGCTCCTCCCTCACCACCGTCACGGGCGAGCTCCGCCGCGGTCGCCACCAGCTCGCCGCGCATGGCGCGGGCGAGCACCGTCCGCCGCAGGCTCTCGGTCTTCTCCTCCGCCGTCGCCACCCGCTGCGCGACCGCGTCCGCGAAGGTGAAGAGCTCGTCGACTCGGCGCACGATCTGCCGCTGCTCGGCGAGCGGCGGCACCGGCACGGGCATCCGCAGCAGCCGGGAGACGTTGATGTTCGACTGGTTGCTGCAGTCGGTGCGCACGGTCCGCGCCCAGCGGCGCCCCCAGGGCGAGTTGATCCAGCCGCAGACATAGGCGCTGGCGACCAGTTGCGGGTCGCACTCGATGCGCACCAGATACGAGGCGAAGACCGCTTCCAGGTCGAGGTCGAA
>DASWQX010000776.1:0-4465 GCA_036403495.1 Thermoanaerobaculia bacterium | reverse complement strand
GCGTCACCGAGGCGACCGCCCGCCTCGACTACTTCGGCGAGACCGGCGCCCTCAACGAATCGTACTCGGACATCTTCGGCGTCCTCATCGCCAACTTCGGCCAGCCGGACGTCGGCCGGTGGGACTGGCGGATCGGCGAGGATCTCGACGGCTCAGGAATCCCCCTGCGCGACCTCTCCGACCCGCCGAAGTGCGGCCAGCCGGGGCACATGAAGGACTTCCGGGAGCTGCCGTTCACCGCCGAGGGGGACTGGGGGGGCGTCCACGCCAACAGCGGCATCCACAACCGGGCCTTCTTCAACCTGATCACCGCGAAGAGCGCCGGCGCCGCCCTGTTCGACCCGGGGACCGTCGCCAGGCTCTTCTACCTCACCCTCACCGAGCAGCTCTCGCGCACCTCGGGCTTCGCCGACAGCCGGCGCGGCCTCGAGCTGGTGGCCCGTAGCCTGTTCCGCGTCGATCCCGGGCGCACGGGCAAGCTGGCGGCGATCGCCGAGGCCTTCGACGATGTCGGACTCAAGGCCTGAGCAGGCGGGGGAGCCCCGCCTGCCCACGAGCCTAGGGGCACTGATCGACCAGGGTGTCGCAGCCGCAGGTGACGGCGAAGCACGAGGCGCAGGAGAAGACGTTGCAGCTATTCGTGTCGTTGCCGTTGCAGAGGTCGGTGTGACACGGGTTCGAGCACGCTTGCAGGTACTTGGTCGTGGTGGCTCCGCCGACGATCCCGGAGAGCCGGTCCGAGCCCAGCGTGCGGAGGGTCTCGCGGTGCAGGTGCAGTTTCCTGGGGGTCTTCTTCTTCACGGCAGGTCTCCTTTTGCGGCGTCCGATTTCTGGTGTGCGCCGCTATGAGAGAGGCTACCAAGGCCTTGCGGGCCAGCGCTTTCAGGATCTTGCGTACTTCGCCCTCGGCCGCCGATCCTGCTAGAGTTTCCCGTCGATGAACGTGCCCGTCCTCGTCGCCGGCCTAGCCGGACTCTCCGCCGGCATCATCCACGCGCTCTCGGGACCGGATCACCTCTCGGCCGTGGCGCCGCTGGTGATCAACGAGCGGAGCCGGCGGTGGCGGATGGGGCTGTTCTGGGGGATCGGCCACAGCCTGGGCGTCTGGACTATCGGGCTGGTCATGCTGCTCCTGCGGGGAGTGCTCCCCATCGCGAGCCTCTCCTCGTGGAGCGAGCGCCTGGTGGGAGTGGTGCTGATCGGCGTCGGGCTCTGGGGGCTCCGCCGGGCGTACCTCGCCAAGCTCCCCGGGCCGCATGTCCACGACGAGGACCATCACAAGAAGCGCCCCGGGCGGGCGGCGGTGATGATCGGCAGCCTGCACGGCCTCGCCGGCAGCTCCCATCTCCTGGGACTCCTGCCGGCGCTGGCGCTCCCCTCCCGCTGGGCCTCCGTCGCCTACGTGGTCGGCTTCGGGCTCGGCGCCATGGCGGGAATGACTATCTTCTCGTCCACCTTCGGCCTGATCGCCCACCGCATCACCAGCCGCGGGCAGCTCGCCTATCAGGCGCTGCTCGCCTCGTTCTCGGCGGCGGCGATCGTCGTCGGCGGTTATTGGCTCCTGTACACGTAGGACCGCTCGGCCGCGGCGGAGAAGAGCACCGCCGGATCTGCGCTCACCACCGCCGCGGTGTGCGAGACGGCCGCCGCAAACTGTGGTTCGCCCGATCCGGCGGTGTTGTCCACCGCCGCGGCGGAGAGGAGCACCGCCGGATCGGCGCCCATCACCGCCGGATCTGCACTCATCACCGCCGCGGCGTGCGAGACGGCCGCCGGAAGCGTGGCTCGGCCGATCCGGCGGTGATGTCCACCGCCGCGGCGGAGAAGAGCACCGCCGGATCTGCGTTCGCCACCGCCGCGGCCGCCGTTTCAGGTTTTCCCTTCTCCTCGATCTGTTAGACTTCGCGCCTATGTCCGATCCCGTCCGCCGGCCCCGCGTGGGCATGATCAGCCTCGGCTGTCCGAAGAACCTCGTCGACAGCGAGATCATGCTCGGCGAGCTGGGCGCTCGCGGCTACGAGGTGGTCAACGACCTCGACGCGGCGGAGACGGTGGTGATCAACACCTGCGCCTTCATCGAGGAGGCCCAGCAGGAGTCGATCGACGCCATCCTGGAGGCCGTCGGCCGCAAGGGGAAGGGGGTCGAGCGGGTGCTCGTGGCCGGCTGCATGGTCAACCGCTTCGGCGACCAGCTCGCCCGCGAGATCCCCGAGATCGACGGTTTCGTCGGCCTCGATCAGCTCCGCGACGTGGGTGACGTGGTGCAACTCGGCGGCGGCCCGCCGCTGCCGGCCCCCTCCCACATGGTCTTCGACCACACCGCCCCTCGCCTGCTCACCACCCAGGGGCACGCCTACCTGAAGGTCGCCGAAGGGTGCAACAATCCCTGCACCTTCTGCGCGATCCCGATCTGGCGCGGCCGCTTCCGCAGCCGCACGATCGACAGCCTCGTCGCCGAGGCGCAGCAGCTCGAGGCGGCCGGCATCACCGAGCTCAACCTGATCGCCCAGGACACCACCCGCTATGGCGAGGATCTCGGGATCCGCCGGCACGGCCTGACGCGGCTGGTCGAGGCGCTCCTTCAGCACACGACGATCCCCTGGATCCGTTTCCTCTACGCCTATCCGACGACGCTCGACGAGGACCTCCTGCGCCTGATGGGCACCGAGGAGCGCTTCTGTTCCTACCTCGACATGCCGCTCCAGCACAGCCACGGGGAGATCCTGACGGCGATGCGGCGCGGCGGCGACGCCAAGCGCTACCTGCGGCTGCTCGACCGGGCGCGCGAGCTGGCGCCGGACATCTTCCTGCGCTCGACCTTCATCGTCGGCTTCCCCGGCGAGACCGAGGAGCACTTCCGCGACCTGATGGACTTCGTCGGCCGCGCCCGCTTCGACCATCTCGGCGCCTTCGCCTATAGCCCGGAGGAGGGGACGCCGGGGGCGGAGCTCACCGGGCGGGTGCCGCGGCACGTCCAGCGCCGGCGGCTGCGCCAGCTCCTGGAGGCCCAGCGGCCGATCGCGCTCGAACGGCGCCGGCGGCTGGTGGGGACTACGCTGCCGGTGCTCGTCGAGGGGGTCTGCGAGGAGTCCGAGCACCTCCTCCAGGGGCGCCACTATGGGATGGCCCCGCAGATCGACGGCCGCGTGCTGATCAACGACGGCTCGGCCCCGGCCGGCACCCTGGCCCGGGTAGAGATCACCGAGGCCTACGCCGACGACCTCGTGGGGCATGTGATCGGCGCCGTGCGCCCCCAGGACGCGGAGCGGGTCGTCCCCGCGGACTCTGCGGTCTTCGCTTAGGCCTTCCCTCTCCATGCACGTCGTCCAGGACGCCTTCAACAGCAGCGATCTGCCGCACGGCGGCGTCGCGACCATCGGCAACTTCGACGGCGTCCACCGCGGTCAGCGGGCGATCCTCGACCGGATCGTGGCGCGCGCCGGCGAGCTCGGCGTGCCGGCCGTCGTGGTCACCTTCGATCCCCACCCGCTGGCCGTGCTCTCTCCGGAGCGGGCGCCGGTGCCGCTGACCACCCCGAAGCAGAAGGAGGCGCTGCTCGGCGAGACGGGGGTCGCGACGATGCTGATCGTCCGCTTCACCCCCGAGTTCTCGCGGGTGCCGGGGCGCCAGTTCGTGCGCGAGCTCCTGCACGAGAAGCTGCGGCTCCAGGAGGTCTACGTCGGCGAGGACTTCGTCTTCGGCCACCAGCGGGACGGGAATCTCGATCTGTTGCGAGAGATGGGCGGGGAGCTCGGCTTCACCGCCCACGGCGTGACCGAGGTGACCTGGGGGGGCGAGCGGATCTCCAGCACCCGCATCCGGCAAGCGCTCGGCGAGGGCAAGGCCGCCGAGGCGGCGGAGATGCTCGGCCGCCCCTACGCGCTCGCCGGCACCATCGTCCGCGGCGACCGCATGGGGCAGAAGCTCGGCTGGCCGACGATCAACGTCAATTCCGAGAACAAGCTCCTGCCCGCCGACGGCGTCTACGCCACCCGGGTGTTCTTCCCGAGCTATCCGGCGACCTTCGACGGCGTCACCAACATCGGCACCCGGCCGACGGTCTACGAGAACTACCAGCGGGTGGTGGAGAGCCACATCCTCGACTTCAAGGCCAACGTCTACGGCCAGCGGGTGGAGCTCCAGTTCCACAAGCGGCTGCGCGAGGAGCGGATCTTCCCGAACGTCATGGACCTCTCGGCGCAGATCGGCCGCGACGTCGAATCGACGCGCGAATATTTCGCCGGCCGCCGGCGGCTGGAACAAGAAGTCACCGCCGCCGGGTTGGAAGGAGAGTGAAGGCCGCCCGCGGCGGCCTTCTTCCGATGAAACTTAAATGGGGCGGCTCCGAGCTCGCCCTGTCTGGAGAGGAAGGCAATCATGGCTAGCGATAAAATCCTGACGATCACCGACGACAACTTCGAGGACCAGGTGTTGAAGTCGGACAAGCCGGTGCTGGTGGACTTCT
>DASWQX010000775.1:0-3639 GCA_036403495.1 Thermoanaerobaculia bacterium | reverse complement strand
TTTCAAGACCCAGCACGCGCCTGGGTTGCAGTCCGAGATCCCCACCGGCGGCAAGAACCCGCTCGCCGGTCTCCACCCTTTCCGCCTCCACCGCGCCTATCTCGCCGCCTGCCGCCTGCCGGAGCCCCTGCTGGCGCGGCTCCCTGCGGACTTGCTGGAGACCGAGCTGCAATTGAAAGGGGAGAGCGCCGAGGCCGACGTGGCGCTGGCGCAGTTCGTGGCGAGGCTGAGCCAAGCGGCAGGGAAAAAGGACTCACGGACGAGCAGGGACTGATACGGACGAACACGGACTTTTTTTACGTCCGTGTCTGTCCGTGTTCGTCCGTGTAAGTCCGTGCCTCCACCTCCGCCAGGATCGCCAGCGCCCGCTCGGCGTCCTCGGGGTGGACTTCGAGGCGGCTGAGGGCGGTGGGGGCGCCGGTGAGGAGGCTGGCGGCGGGGAGGCGCTCCTCGTGGACGCAGGCGTCGATCCCCTCGGATTCGAGGAGCGTCCGCGCGAGGTGGGCCTCCCAGGGGGCGTAGAAGCGGCCGACGACGACCAGCGCGCCGGATTCCGACGGCACGGCGTTCTCCCTTTCCATCGGGCTCTCCTCCTGCACGGCGTCCTCCTTCACCACGTAGAAGACCGGCCGGCGGTTGCGCAGCAGCTCGGCGGCGCGGTCGGCCAGCTCGGGACGGACCTGGAGACGGACGCCGCCCAGGGCGTTCGAGAGCGCGCCGTAGAGGCGGAAGAAGTGCTCGTCGGCGATGACGGCGTCGATCCCCTCGGCTTCCAGGCAGGCGCGGGCGAGCTGCGCCTCCCAGGGGGAGGAGAAGGTCTCGACGGTGACCAGCTTGGCGAGCTCGTATTCGGCTTCGGACATGGGGCGCGGTCTCTTCTCTTCGTGATTCCGCTCAGAGCACGCCGCCGTTGCGCATCAGCGCCAGGACCAGGAAGAGCACGGCGGCGAAGAACAGGGCGGTCAGCAGGCCGGCGACGATCCCCGCCCGCCGCCCCCGCCAGTTCGCCGCGGCGAGGTAGGCGCCGGCGACGCTGAGCAGGGTGAATACAACAAACAGCAGAAGGGGCATCCACATTTCAGAGCGTTCGGGGGTCACCGGTCGGCCTTCCTCTCCGCGTCGTTCCTTGGTCGCCTAAGGCCGATCCTATCCCGGAGTTGGATAAGATCCTCTCCATGAACGCCGTCCGCCCTCGCCTGCGGGTCTTCCACGGCGAGCAGATCGCTCTCGGGCCCGGCAAGGTCGACCTCCTCCAGGCGATCGACGAGGCCGGCACCCTCGCCGAGGCCGCCCGCCGGCTCGGCATGTCCTACATGCGCGCCTGGAAGCTGCTGCAGACGATGAACGCATGCTTCCGGGAGCCGCTGGTCGACACCTCCCGCGGCGGCTCCGGCCACGGCCACGCCACCCTGACCGCCACCGGCCGCGCCGCGCTCACCCTCTACCGCCGCATGGAGCGCGAGACCGAGCAGGCGATCGAGCCCGCCTGGCAGGAGCTGCTGGGGTATCTGGCCGAGCCGTAGCGTCGCCGAATAGCCGCGTTATCATTGACCGGATATACCGCCCTTGCTACGCTGCCGGCTCCATGAGCCCGGAAGAGTGGCAGATCGTCCGCTTCACGCTCGGAGTCTCGACGCTCGCCACGGCCCTGATCCTGCCGCCGGGGCTCCTGGTGGCGTGGCTGCTGGCCCGTCATCGCTGGCCGGGGCGCTCTCTGGTCGAGACGCTTGTCGCGCTGCCGCTCGTGCTGCCCCCCGTGGCCACCGGCCTCCTGCTCCTCCGGCTGGTCGGCCGCCGCGGACCCCTGGGCCGATGGCTGGACCGGCTCGATCTCGACGTGGTCTTCACCTGGCGGGGGGTGGTGCTGGCGATGGCGGTGATGTCCTTCCCGCTGCTGGTGCGCGGGGCGCGGGTGGCGTTCGAGGAGGTCGATCCGCAGCTCGAGCGGATGGCGCGCACGCTGGGCGCCGGGCGCTTCCGAGCCTTCCTCACCGTCACCCTGCCGCTCGCCTCCCGCGGCATCCTGGGGGGCATCCTGCTCGCCTTCGCCCGCGCCATCGGCGAGTTCGGCGCCACCATCGTGGTGGCGGGGAACATCCCGGGGCGCACCACCACGCTGTCGCTCGCCATCTATCAGCTCATCCAGCTCGGGCGGGACGACGACGCCTTCCGCCTCCTGGGGATGGCCGCCGTGATCGCCTTCGCCGCCGTCTGGCTGCACGAGGGGGTGCTGCGGCGGACGGCGGCGCGGGCCTGAGCGGCGTCAGGGCAGGACGGTGATCTCCAGGTAGAGAGGGGTCACCGCGACGGCCGCCGCGAACGCCTCGCGGTCCGCCGGGGGGAGGCCGGCGAGATCCTCCGGCGCGGGCGGACCGAGGTCGGCGCGCAGCACGCGGCCGCCGGTCTTCACCTTCAGCCGGTCCAGCAGGGGAGCGAAGGGCATGTCCCAGCCGTCGGGGTTCCCCCCCTTCGGCCGGTGCGCCATCTGCTCGTCCACCGGCACCATCGCCACCAGGTCCGGCCGCGCCATCAGCTCCAGCCCCTTCTCCCGCAGGGTGGCGTTGTGGCTGGCGTGATGGCCGACCTTGTAGAGGGCCGTGCGGCGCAGCAGGTCCGCGGCGTCGACGGCTCCGCCGTCATCCTCCGCCCACTTCACGGTCTGCCAGGAGAGCCAGTTGCCGACCTGGGCGTCGCCGGGGAAGAGCAGCACCTTGCCGCCGGGGGAGAGCTCGATGGCCAGCGCCAGGCTGGTGTTGTTGGTGTCGCTGTCGAGCTGCAGGGTGAGGGTGTCGGCGTTCGCCAGCCAGTCCCCCTCGATCTGCCGCCAGGTCGCGTCCGTCTCCGCGGGTGGTTCCGGCGCTCCCGGCTGCGCTGGAGCGGCGGGCTGGCCGGGAGGACCGGGCGGTTGCGAAAGGCCGTAATAGTGGGTCTGGAAGAACTCGTCGGCCTTCGCCTTGTCGGGATCGACCCGGTAGATGCCGTCGAACGGGAAGCTGAGCTCGCGCAGCTCTGCCTCCTCGGGGCTCTGCGGCGGGCCGGCCGCCGCGGCGACGCCGGCGAAAAAGGCGATCTCCTCGGTGAGCCCGAGCCGCTTCTCATAGACCTCGCTCGCCCGCTGGGACGGGGTCGACCGCAGCAGCAGCGCCTCGTCCTGTGGCGGACCGAGGACGAAGACGCGCGCGGGCGAGCCGGGGAGGCCGACGATCTCCCCAGGAGTGCGGTAGCGCGGCGGCTTGCCGCGGCCGAGCACGTAGTCGAGCGCCAGCTCGATGCGCGAGGGTTTGCCGTCCTCTCCCGGCTCGCCGAAGAAGCCGAGCACGGCCTCGATCGTGGCGGCCTGATCGGCGTCGCCGGTCGCCCGCAGGCTCCGCGCGGCGCCGGGCCCATCTGCAGGCGCTCAGCGGCACGGCGCGGAGCCTGCGGGCGGCCGGCGACGAGGGGAAGGCCGGCGCGCTGGAGGCCGTCCTCGGCTTCTTCGGCGAGCTCGGGGTGGACGGCCGCCCCTCGAAGATCGAGGCCGCGCTCGACTACGTGCTCGGCCGCGGCAAGCCGCCGCGCTACCGCACCCCGGGGGAGGTGGTCGGCCTGCCCGGCGGGGCCGCGCGCGTCTACGTGCTCGGGCCGCCCCGGGACGAGGCG
>DASWQX010000774.1:0-3465 GCA_036403495.1 Thermoanaerobaculia bacterium | reverse complement strand
CGGCCGAGGTCAACCGCGTCCTCAAGCTGGGCGGCCTCGTCTACCACCTGGCTCCCGGCGCCTGGCCGGCTCACGCGCAGCCAAACGACTTCTGGCGCATGTCCGCCGAGGGGCTCCGCTCGCTGTTCGGACCCGAGTGCGGCTTCGAGGTGCTGGAAGTCCGCGACAGCGAGCCGGCGGCGATGATCCCCGGCCCGGCCTGGCGGCGGCGCCACCTCGACATGCCCACCCTCCCGACCTTCGCGATGGCTGAGATCCTGGCCCGCAAGGTCGCCGAGATCCCGGCCGGCGCCGTGGCCTGGCCGCTGCGGACGGAGGCGAGCGCGGAACGCTCGCGCCGCTACCCGGTCGCCGGACTGCGCGTGGCGCCGGCCGAGCGGGAGGGTCCGCCCTGATGCCGCAGATGCCGCCGCGGGTCTCGGCCATCCTGCCCGTCTTCAATGGCCGCCGCTTCCTGGCCGGCGCGGTGCGCAGCGTGCTGGCGCAGACGCTCCCCCCCTGCGAGCTGATCGTGGTCGACGACGGCTCCACCGACGGCTCCCTGGAGGCGCTGGAGGGGCTGCCGCCGGCGCCCTTCCCGGTGCGCGTGGTGCGGCAGGACAACGCCGGGCAGTCCGCGGCGCGCAACGCCGCCGTCCGCCTGGTCGAGGGAGATCTCCTCGCCTTCCTCGATCAGGACGATTCCTGGCACCCGCAGCACCTTGAAGCGCTCGTCGCGCCGCTGCTTGCCGACCCTGCCGTGGGATGGGCCTACTCCGACTTCGACGAGATGGACTTCGACGGCCACTTGGTGACTCATGCCTTCCTCCGCGTGCGGGGCGGCGGCCATCCCAAGCGGACGATCTACGAATGCGTGGCGGGCGACCTGATGGTGCTCCCCTCGGCCAGCGTAATCCGGCGCACCGCGTTCGAAGCCGCCGGGGGCTTCGACGAAGCGCTCAGCGGCTACGAGGACGACGACCTGTTCGTGCGCTTCTTCCGCCTCGGCTGGGGGCACGTCTTCGTGGACCGCCCGCTGGTGCGCTTCCGGGTCCACGCCACCAGCTCCTCGGCGTCCCCCCGCTTCATCGCCAGCCGGCTGCGCTACGCGGCGAAGCTGGTGGCCATCCTCCCCAACGACTCGCGCATGTTCCGCTACTACGTGAGCGACGCCATCGCGCCCCGCTTCTTCCTCACCACGCTCGACGACTACGTGCGGGCCTGCGCCGCCCGCGACTGGACGGGCGCGCACCTCGCCCTCGCGGCGGTCAACCACTTCGCGACGCTGCGCCGCCAGGGGGTGCGCCTGCGCTGGAAGCTGCTCTGGATCCAGCGCCCGCGCCTCTTCCGGGCCCTCCTCGCCCTCAACGACCGCCTCCCCTACCGGGCCCGCTTCCTGCGCAATCCGACGCTGACGCTGCACTGAGCGGCGGGACCGCCTTCAGCCCAGGTCCGGAGGATCCTCGCCGAGCGCGGTCGCGAGGTCGATCTGGTGCTCCTGCTCCTGCTTGAGGATCTCCCGGATGTGCTCGGCCATGGCGAATTCGTTCAGGCTTTCGCACTGCTTGACCCGCCGGCGGTAGTTCCGGATGGTCTCGTTCTCGTTGTCGAGGTCGAAACGCAGGAGCTCCTTGGAGGATTTGGCCAGCTTGACGGGCTTCGGCGTCACCGTCGGCGTGCCGCCCAGATAATCGATCTGATTGGAGATGATCAGCGCGTGGGCCAGCTCCTCCCCGGCGTGCTTCTCGAGCTCCTTCGCGATGGCCATGTACTCCGCCCCCTTGAGCACCTGCGAATACACCACGTAGGCGATGATCGCCTGGTACTCGCGCGCCAGGTCTTCGTTGAGGGCGTCGATCAGCTCCTGCCGTGCGGCCTTGTGGGCGGCCTGCTCTTCGGAAGTTTTTTTCTGGTCCGGCATGCCATCTCTCCTCGGATTGCGCGGTGCCATCGCCGCAAGCCGATCCTCTCACATCGGACCGCGGGCGGTCCCCTACTTGACCGTGTCGCCGGAGTGGGTGACGAGCGGCTTCCTGGGTATCGAGCTGTCGGGGAGCATGGCGGGGCCTGTCCCTCCGGCGCCTCGCCGCGCACCCTCGCTTGTAGTCAAGCCGTGCTGACCGTCAACCCCGAAAGGAGATCGTTCATGAAACGGATCGCCCTCTGTGCCGTCGCCGCCCTGCTCACCTGGGGAGCCTTCGCGAACCAGCCCATCCAGGCTTGCGGGACCCCCGACTTCTGCGACAACGCCGCCTGCAACAGCAACTGCATCGCGCAAGGCTATCCGCTCGGCGGAGCCTGCATCGGCCGCCCGTGCCAGCCCCACTTCTGCGCCTGCCTGACCCCCTAACGCTCGCCCGTCGAAGATCCGGCCCGTTCGCGGGCCGGCGGCTTCACGGTCGGCTCGGCCGGCTTCCCCTCGAAGGTTTCGATCCGCTTTTTCATAGCGGGCGTGAGAGCCGTCGGATAGTAGCTCGCGAGGTCGAGAAGGGTCATCTCCTCCATGCATGTCACCTGGAACTCGGTCGCGAAGGCGCCGAGATGTCCATAGCCGCTGCCCCAGCCCGTGAGGCGGCCCCGGAACACCACTCCGAGAGTCTGGCCGCTCATCTCGAGGCTCGAATCCGAGGAGCCGTCGTCCTTGACCGGCCCCTCGTGCTCGATCGTGTCGGGACAGCCCTTATCGCCCGCGAACTCCACCCACGTGTTCGGCCCGTCCAGACAGCGGGTCGAATAGACCTGTTGCCATTCGAAGCCCCAGCGGTACACCGCCCGCAGCCTCACCTCTTTGTTGAAATAGACCTTGGGAGCCGCCATCAGGTCGCAATAGCTGACCAAGGGGATTCCATCCAGCATCGCCGGCGAACCCTGTCCGCTCGGCGGCAAGGACGTGGCACATCCGCCGCTCAACAGCAGCATCGCGAAAACGATCCACTTCATGGATTCACCTCCGCCGCGCGACTCGCGGCCTCAGCGGACGTCTGCACCGGCACCACCTCGAACTCCACGAGATCGGCCCACACCTCGATCCAGACCGCGAACAGCGAAGCATCCTCGGTCTCCATGAGCTGAAAGCACCGCTTTAATTCGAGATCGACCCAACTCGAGACGTACCGCAGCCCTTCGGGCATGAGGCGACCCCGCTCGCGGGCCCGGCGATAGATCTCCGGCGCGGCGCGGTCCTTGTAGGTCTCTATGACCATGTAGAGCATGGGTACTCCATCCTCTCCGACAAACGCAGGAACAGGCTCTGACGGCTCGGCTTCAACGCCGAACCCCTCCGAGCTGCGTGTTAGGGCTCGTCACAGAATAACTGTTCCAGTTCTGATCGAGTCAACTTCCGTCCGGCCCAACGGGTCGGGAGATCTCAGCCCAGGGCTGAGGCCGAAGGCCGATGCCCTGGGAAGACGAGGGCCCCCATCGTTGCGGCCTGAAGGGTCGCGAGAACCCGACTCGGCAAGAAGGCTCCCGCGGCCCTTCAGGCCG
>DASWQX010000773.1:0-1912 GCA_036403495.1 Thermoanaerobaculia bacterium | reverse complement strand
AGGATACTACCCGGCCGGCCTCCTGAAACCTTCCACGAGCGCCGCCGTATCACCTCTTGACGTCCAACGACCCCGGTAGTACTATCTGGGTAGTTGAAGCGGAGGAAGATATGGAAACAGCGGAGACATCGCACCACCTCGGGGATCTGCAGCTCGCCATCATGCGGGTCCTGTGGAATCACAACGAGGCGACGGTGGCCGAGGTCCACGAGGCGCTCGAGCCGGAACGCGGGCTCGCCCTGACCACGATCGCCACCATGCTGACCAAGATGGAGAAGAAGGGGGTGGTGGAGCACCGGGCCGAAGGGCGCCGGTTCGTCTACCGCCCGCTGGTGAGCGAGGACCAGGTCCGGCACTCCATGGTGGCCGATCTGACCTCGCAGCTCTTCCGGGGCGACGTGACCGCCCTGGTCAATCATCTGCTGTCCGAGCATGAGATCGAGGCGCGGGAGCTCGCCCAGCTCCGGGAGCTGATCGCGTCCAGAGGACGCAAGGAGGGACGCTGATGCTCACGGGATCTTTCGCCGGCCAGGCCCTGGCCTGGATGCTGACCTACCTCCTGCACAGCACCCTGCTGCTGGGCCTCGCCTGGCTCGCCTCGAAGCCGCTCTCGCGGTGGTCGGTGGCGGCCGAGGAGATGGTCTGGAAGCTCGCGTTCGTCGGAGCGCTCTTCACCGCCTCGCTGCAGCTCGCCGCCGGCTGGCAGCCGCTCGCCGGCCAGTGGCGCCTGGCGGACCTCGGCGGCGCTCCCACGAGCGTGGCCATCCCGAGTGAATCCGCGCGGCCGGGGCTCGTCCCCGTCCGGGTGGGGACCAGCCCCATCGTTGCGATCGAATCTCCTTCCGTGCGCGCAAAGATCGAGACTCATCCGGCTCCGCCGGCGGCGCCCTCCATCCTCCCCTCGGCCGCTTCCCTGGCTCTGGGTGCCTGGGTGTTGGGCGCTCTGGTCCTGCTGGCCGCGTTCGGCCGCTCGTACCTGCGCCTGAGCCACCGTCTGCGCAGCCGGCCGCGGGTGGTGGGCGGGGATCTCCACGGCCAGCTCCGGACGCTCGCCGCCGAGGCCGGGCTCAGGGGTTCCGTCCGCCTCTCCTGCTCCTTTCGGGTGCCGGTGCCGCTGGCGATGGGGCTCCGGGAGCCCGAGATCTGCGTGCCGCCGCGCGCCCTCGCCGGCCTCACGGAGGAGCAGCAGGAGGGGATGCTCGCCCACGAGCTGGCCCACCTCGCGCGGCGCGATCCCTTCTGGCTCGTGCTGGGGCAGGGTCTGGCCTGCGTCCTCTTCTTCCAGCCGCTCAACTGGGTGGCCCGCCGCCGCCTGCGGGAGATCTCCGAGATGCTGAGCGACGAGTGGGCGGTGGCCCGCACGGGCCGGCCGCTCTCGCTCGCCGGCTGCCTCGCCGAGGTCGCCGGCTGGTCGGTGGGGGTCCCCTCGCTGCCGGTGCCGGGCATGGCGGACCGGCCGTCGAGCCTCGGCCGCCGCATCCGCCGCCTGCTCGACGAGAGCCGCCTGCCGGAGAGCCCGGCGCGCCGGGCCTGGCTGGCCGCCGCCATGGGGGTGCTGGTGATCGCGGTCGCCGCCGCGGCCCCGGCCGTCTCCGCCGCCCGTCCGAAGCCTCCGGCCCAGCCCAAAAAGGCCGCGGCGCCCCACGTCGAGGTGGACGTCAACGACGCCACCGACGCGCCGACGGCCAAGGCTGTCGCCGAGGAAGACCGGCAGGACCGGCGCCAGGGCCGCCACGAAGAGCGCTCCCAGGCGATGAAGGACCGCGAGGAGGATGAGGAGGACGCTGAGCCCTACGTCGATCCGGAGGACATCAGCGACCAGGTGAACGAGTCGATGGAGGCGGCGCTGGCGGGCTTGGACGGCCAGCTCGAGGCCCTCTCTGAAAACCACGAGCTCAACCCTGAGCAGCAG
>DASWQX010000772.1:0-2950 GCA_036403495.1 Thermoanaerobaculia bacterium | reverse complement strand
TCCATGATCGTCCCTGTTGGTCCGTGCTCGTCCGTGTTCATCCCCGCGAGCGCCCCCTCCCCCAGCGCCCGCGCCAGGGCGCCGCCCAGGCCGTAGGTCAGGAAGGCCCAGGCGACCCCGAGCAGCATGGCGGCGAGGGCTCCCCCCCAGGGGGCGCCCGGCATGCTCGCCAGCTCGCCGAGCTTCTTGACCAGGTCGTCGCCGCGCAGCAGGCTCCGCGCCGCCGGCGACGCCCAGGGGGGCAGGCGAGTGGCCACGATCGACCCGATCTCGTAGGCGTCGCCGCCGAGCGAAAGGAAGGGCGCCAGTGCGAAGGGGAGGGCGGCGCCGAACCAGGCCGCCCGCCTGCCCGCCGCGGCCCGCCGCAGCGCCCAGACCCCCGGGAACAGGGTGAGCAGGAACGGGCCGAGGTCGGTGGCGAGATAGATCCCGTCGCTGCCGCGGGTGTCGAAGCCGGAGAGCCGCCCCGCGTAGTCGCTCGCCGGCACGACGAAGGGGAGGACCCGCGCCAGCAGGGCGCCGCCGTAGAGCCGGTCGATCTCCAGCCGCGTCACCTCGCCCCCCGCGGCCCGGCAGGCCGCCGCGTGCGACAGCTCGTGGACGGGCACGTAGATCCACCAGCCCGCGAGGAGTCCCAGCGCGGCCAGCAGCAGGCCGCGGACGCCGCTCTCCAGGCAGCGGTCGAGCCCGTGGAAGGCGTCCAGGAAGGGGACGAGCGGCAATTTCAGCAGTCGTTGGCGCATCGATGAGAGAGCGATGATACGCTAGCCGAATTAAAGAAGGGCGTGAATGAAATGCATCCTGAAGAACGTCGCATCGCCGGCCTGTTGCGGGAGCTGATCGTCCAGAGCGGCGCTCCCGTGGAGACTCTGGAGAACCGCCTCGGCTGGGAACCCGGACACCTGGCGAGCCTCCTCGAGGGGCGGCTGCGGCTGAATTTCGAGGACACCCTCGAGATCCTCCCGCTGCTGGGGACGACCCCCACGGATTTCTTCGCCTGGCTCTATGGCTTCGAGGGCAAGGAGCCCGTCCGCGAGGCCGAGGAGCTGATGGTCGCGGCGGGGGGCTCTTTCGCTGAGCGGGCGCTGGATCATCGCTACGAGGTGAGCCTGCGGGTGGTCAAGGCGGCGCTCGCCCGCCGTCAGGCCTGGAAAGAAGAGCGGGCCAGGATGTGACGTCCGTCTGGCCCGGAGAGGCGGCGCGGCCGGGGCCGTGCCGCTCCCCGGACCGCTCTCAGCGGGGGGACTTCCTGGTCATGGATTCGAGCCCCGAGTTCAGCGTCCGGATCAGCGCCAGGGCCTGCTGCTCCTGATCGGCGACCTGCTGGAGCTGGAGCAGGGCGGCGAGGGTCTCGAGCTTCACCCGCAGGGCATGGAAGACCGGCAGGGTCGCCAGCACCGTCCGTTTGACCTCCTCCACCTGCCCCAGCTTCACATAGACGGCCGCGAGGTCGAGCGAAACGAGGGCCACCTCGTAGATGAGCTCCTTCTCCAGGAACCCTTTGCGAGCCCGCAGCAGGGTCGTTTCAGCCGCACGCAGATGGCCGAGGTCGCGCAGGAGCCGGCCCTCCTGCCAGATGGCCCGCAGGAGGATCAGCGGATCGTCGAACTCCTGGTAGAGCTCGCGCGCCTCGTTGTAGAGCGTCAGCGCCTGGTCCGGACGGTCGAGATCGGTGTAGCAACAGATCAGATTGTGGCAGGCGACAAAGAGGAGGTTCGGGTCTACGTCGTGGTCGATCAACGGAATCGCCTGGTTCAGGATGCGAACCGCCTGCTCGGCATCTCCGGAGTAGAGGACGGCGATGGCCTTCTGGATCATGGTGCCGGCCTGCAGATGGCTCTCGCCAAGACCCTGATAGATCTGCCCCGCTTCCTCGTAAGCTTCGGTGGCCGCCCGGAAGTGTCCCTGGAAGACCAGCAAGGGCGAGATCCTCTCGATCAGCCAGGCATGCAGCAGGGGGTCGCCGGTGCCCCTCCCGCGGTGCTCCCGGGCGGTCGTCAGCGCCTTCTCCGCCTCGAGAGGACGGCCACAGACCCTCAGGGCTCCGCCGTACTGGCCCCAGGCCCGGGCACGGAGATCCGCCAGTTTCATCTCGTTTCCCGAGGAGACGAACGAGCAACTCTCGGCGGCGAGCCGGGCCAGATCGGCGAAGTGCAGCATCTCGTCGGTATCCTGGTAGCGCGCCCGATGGCTACGGTCGACCAGAAGCCGCACGAGCGCCGGCCTGGCAAAGCGGCCGGTTTTCACCGCTTCGGCCCGCTCGGGTGCTGAGAGCGCCGCGAGCTCTTCCAGGAGCAGCGGCGCCATGGCCCCCTCCATCACCGGCTCCGGCGCGAGAAAGGCCGCTATCGCCCGATCGGCGTTGGCGAAGGCGGTGCTGTAGTCGTAGGCCGGCTGTTCCGGCGAGGCCTCTTCCTCGGCACGGACCTGGAGCAGGCGCCCCAGCCTCTCCTTGCTCCAGCCCAGAGCGATCAATCGTTCGCGGCAGACACTGCAGTCACCCAGGAGGTGACGGATGATCTGTGGATTGCCGTCGCGCCGCACGGACGTAGAGGTTCCGCGCAAAAAATCTTCAAAAGTCTTTAAACTCGGATGGACTTCATCCATTTCACACCTCCACGACGACGAAAGCAAGCAGATCAAACGTTTCTCAACAGCAGCGATCGGTTAGAAACAAATCGGTTTCGGGCGTCCCGTGGGATCGATGCAGGGGCCGCCCGCCGCAGCTTTGCGGCTCGGCTTCGGGCTCCCGTGGCGATGGGTCGCCTGATGGAAGCCGGCGAGGCCCTCTACCCAGGTCAGGGCGGCGCCGAGCCAGCCGCCGTCGGCGGAATGGATCGACGGAGCGCCGAGGGTGCGGGCACCGGCCATCGGGACGACGAGCAGGATCACGAGGGCGGCGAGGACGAGGTTCAGGCGGACGCGGGGCATGCGGATCATGGCAATCATC
>DASWQX010000771.1:0-2827 GCA_036403495.1 Thermoanaerobaculia bacterium | reverse complement strand
CGAGGCTCCGCGGTCGAGAAGGAGATCAGATGAGTGAAAGAATGACGCTTCCCGTCCTGCCGCTGAGGGACTTCGTACTCCTGCCGGGTGTCACGGCGCCGATCAACGCCGGCAAGCCCGCCACCCTGAGGGCCATCGAGGCCGCCCTGAACACGCCCGAGCGGCTGGTGTTCGCGGTGTCTCAGCGCGAGGACGTTCAGCCGGTCACTCCCGAGGTGCTCCACACCATCGGCACGGTGGCCCGTATCGGCCAGCTCCAGCGGGGTCTCGCGGGCATGCAGCTCCTCCTCCACGGCGAGAATCGCGGCATCGCGATGAAGATCGTCGAGAAGGACGGCCACCTGCAGGCCACCGTGCGCGAGGCGGAGGAGATGAAGCCGCTGAATCCGCAGGAGCCGGCCTTCGTGGCCCTCTTCCGGGAATTGCGGGAGCGGGCGGCGGAGCTGGGCACCAAGTCCGGCCTCCCCGAGGAGGTCGTCCAGCAGGTCCTCGAGGGGGTCGAGGAGCCGGGCCGGCTCGCCGACCTCGTGGCTGGCTACACCGACCTCAGCAAGCAGCAGCGCCAGATGCTGCTCGAGACCCTCTCGGTCGAGGAGCGCATGCGGCGCGTCCTGGTCCACGTCCAGCGCCAGCTCAACGTGCTGGAGGCCCAGGAGGACATCAAGACCAAGGTCCAGGAGGAGCTCGGCGACCGCCAGCGCGAGATGCTGCTGCGCGAGCAGCTCAAGGCTATCCAGAAGGAGCTCGGCGAGGGTGAGGGCGGCAACGACGTCGACGAGCTGCGCGAGAAGCTGGAGGCGCTCGACCTGCCGGCGGACGTCCGCAAGGAGGTCGACCGCGAGATCGGACGGCTGGGGCGCATGGGCCGCGAGGCCATGGAGTCCCAGGTGATCCGCACCTATCTCGAGACCATCGCCGAGCTGCCGTGGAACCAGCGCAGCCCCGAGCACCTCGACATCCCCACCGCGGCCGAGATCCTCGAGGAGGACCACTACGCCCTGGGCGACGTCAAGGACCGCGTGCTGGAGTTCCTGGCCGTCCGCCAGCTCCGGCAGGCCGAGGAGCAGGCGCGGAAAGCTGAAGCAGTGATCGAGGGGGTCGACGAGATCATTACCGACAACCCGAGTGCCGCCACCGACGAGGTCGTGCCCCCCACCACCGCCGAGGAGAAGCGCAAGGCCAAGGGGCCCATCCTCCTCTTCGCCGGCCCTCCGGGCGTCGGCAAGACCTCGGTCGCCAAGTCGATCGCGCGGTCGATGGGGCGCGAGTACGTGCGCGTCTCCCTCGGCGGCGTGCGCGACGAGGCCGACATCCGCGGCCACCGGCGCACCTACGTCGGCGCCATGCCCGGCCGGATCATCCAGGGCATGCGGCAGGCCGGCGCCAAGAACCCGGTCTTCCTGCTCGACGAGGTCGACAAGCTCGGCGTCTCCTACCAGGGCGATCCGTCGAGCGCGCTGCTGGAGGTGCTCGACCCGGCGCAGAACGATTCGTTCACCGATCACTACCTCGGCGTGCCGTTCGACCTCTCCGAGGTGCTGTTCATCGCCACGGCGAACTTCATCCAGAACATCCCCGGGCCGCTGCTCGACCGGATGGAGGTGGTGCAGTTCTCCGGCTACACCGAGCGCGAGAAGCTGGCGATCGCGCAGCGCTTCCTGGTGCCGCGGCAGGTGGCCGAGAACGGCCTGAAGGCGGAGCAGATCGACATCAGCGACGCCGCCCTGGCCGAGGTGATCAGCGGCTATACCCGGGAGTCCGGCGTCCGGCAGCTCGAGCGCGAGCTCGGCAAGCTCGGCCGCAAGGTCGCCCGCAAGGTCGCCGCCCGCGAGGTCGAGCGCATGGACGTCGACGCCGACAAGGTGCACGAGCTCCTCGGCCGGCCGAAGGTCCACCCCGAGCGGGCCTCCCGCGAGGATCAGGTGGGCATCGCCACCGGCATGTACTACACGCCGATGGGGGGCGACATCATGTTCGTCGAGGCCTCGACGATGAAAGGGAAGGGCGACCTCGTCCTCACCGGCCAGCTCGGCGACGTGATGAAGGAGTCGGCGCGGGCCGCCTGGAGCTACGCCCGGTCGCATGCCGAGTCGCTCGGCATCGCGGCGGAGTGCTTCGAGCGCGACCTGCACGTCCACGTGCCGGCGGGCGCCATTCCCAAGGATGGTCCGTCCGCGGGCGTCGCGATGGCGACCGCGATGGTCTCCGCCCTCTCCAGCCGCAAGTCGAAGCACAACCTGGCGATGACCGGCGAGATCACCCTCTCCGGCCGCGTGCTGCCGATCGGCGGCGTCAAGGAGAAGGTCCTCGGGGCCGTGCGCTCCGGGATCACCGAGATCCTGCTGCCGAAGGACAACGAGGCCGATCTGGACGATCTGCCGCGCGAGGTGCGCGACACGCTGACGATCCACCTCGCCGAGGACCTGGGCGACGCCCTCGCCCTGACCCTCCGTGGCGCCAGCTACCGCGAGGGGCGCCTCCTCTTCGAGGCCCCGCTCGTCGAGGACGGCACCTACACCAGCATCCCGCACTGACCGGGACCGGCCCATAGCCGGTTCAGCCTCCAGAGCCGCCGCCTCCCAACCTCATCGGATGGGGGACGGCGGCTTTTTTTCTTGGGGACCGCTGTCGCGCCCTTCTCTCGCTTCGATCGGCCTCCTTGGCCTTCGACCTCATCCCCGGCCCTTCTCCTAAAGGAGAAGGGGGGCGATTTCAAACCGAACGACCCCACGAGGGCCCTCCCTCTCCTTTAGGACTCGTCACAGAATAACTGCACCAGTTCCCCGGAGCACGGCAGCCCCAGGACGTCTGGTTCCGTCCGGCCCAA